>JAATVT010000161.1 GCA_014523685.1 Nitrososphaerales archaeon TH5893 | reverse complement strand
TACTTGGAGTTGTTGACGGTTTTAAATCAAAAGGTATAGAGTCGGAAACGGATATTGAAGAGAGAAAACAGTTCTTAAGAAAAATTGGATACAAGATGTGATAAATAGAGGAAACTACTAGAGTTTACAAGAACTTCATTTGGATAGCATCGCATTAACTAAGAGATTTTGACCACAGTGACATCTGTCTTTTTTTCTTTGCATACTTTCTAACCTCCGCTTACAGTTGTAGCAAATTAGCTTCAATTAGCTCCATAATGAATGTCTGTCCAATCAAGTGGAAACAAAAGTATCGTGGGATACTGACCAAGGAACTAGAATAGAAGCTTCCTACTTCGACTCCAAAATAATCTTGTTTATTGCATTCTCCCAACCATTGGGACCCACCCCTACTACCTTTATAATTCTAGCGAAATCAATGCCGACACTGTCGCTCCCAGTTTTCATTTTCATTTCTTCATTATTCAACCAAGAGCTATTTGGTCGCTGAACCAGTATCGGGACATCCATTAGATTAAGCATTGGAACATCATTTGTACTATCTCCTATTCCGAAAAATGTCACGTCATTATGAAGCTTATTATTGAAGAGTCTTTTTAGAAGTCCTACTGCTAAACCTTTGTCAGTTCCAATTGTTACATCAAAAAAGCGGCCCCCATAAATTACTTTCATACCTTCCGCTTTGACATACTTAAAGAATCTTGAAAAGTCCTTTCTTTGTATTTGCAAAATGGTTTCACCATAATTTCTTTTAGCCATTCTCTTTGCCTGTTCCTTTGAAATGGAAACTAAATTACTTAGTTCTTCGATGGAAAAATCTGCAACCCCTTTAAAATCTATATCGTATTTTTTTCGTATATATGAGAGTTTTGCTCTTATACTATCTGCGGATTCGCCAAGTTCCATTACAATGACTTTGGACGTATTTTTAATAGTGTGTGTCCTGCTGTCATGAATAGTCGCGCTCTGTTCCGAATCGGCTAAGTTTCTTCTTTTTTCATCATTTGTATACGCACCCTCATTCTCCGCTTCTTCCATTTCTCTTAGAGGATATTCAATGTCTCTTAGAGCTGAGTCAGAAAAATAGCCTTTGGGAATTACAACTGCACCACCATTTTCTACGATATACGGATCAGTTAAACCTAAGTCTTTTCGAACCATGTTTTGTTCCAACCTAGTTTTTGCAGATGTAAGGATAAGAGGAATATTCTTCTGTTTCAAGAGATCAATAAGCCTTCTAGTATTCTTCCCGTACTCGACAGTGTTAATATCAACCAAAGTCCCATCTATATCAGTAAATACAACTTTATTTGATCGGTAAGCCAGAATCATATTTTATACAAATATCATAATTTAAGATATCGAACCTACATTTGATGCATGAATCGGCCCTATGTAAACGAGATGGTAAACCAGCTTCAACTAAGATTTAGCGATAACAGTTCTATCTTCCTCTTTGTATTCGTTCTGGTTCCAGAACCAGGAGGGATTTTGTTAGTCACTAGCATTAATGCTAGCTCTTTTTATTATATTTAATAAGGAATCAGTTGAAATTGGTTTTTCAATATCCTCCATTATGCAATCCTTCCTTTTTAGCTCCTCAACTATTTCTTTGTCGATCTCGCTCGTACTTATGAGAATCGTATTTGTTGCGCGTCTTCTACCACTTATCTCTCTTATAGTAGTCGCAACTATATCGCCTGGAAGATCCTTTAGTTGGTAGTCTATGAGTAAAACGTCTACTCGGTTTCCTTTTGCTTTTTCATCAATGTATCTGCTTAAACATTCAATGCCGGAATCAACTGTAATTATAATATACTTTGAGCCTAATGCTTTTTGAAATAAGGACAATAAGTCAGGGTTATCTTCGCATATCATCACCGTATGTGTACTAATTCCTTTATCCTGACTTTCTACTTCCAATTATTAAGTTATGAAAAGGTAAAGGGTATTTATAAGAACTTGGACACTATTCTATGGGATTTATGGTAGCTCCTTACAGTTTGGCAGTGATCAGGTAAATATATCCAATACAGTGGGAAGACCATACATGAGATGGCCAGTTGTCCAACTTTAACAATAATTCCCAATCCTCCTTGTGACTATATTGACTTGCTCTGCTACCCTCATCGAAATCTATGAAATGTGGAAGCATTTGTAATAGTTTCCATTGAAGACAAATAGACTCGGAGAATAATAGTATGGGTATGGGTTCATTTCATTGTAACATCCTACTCCTGATAGAATGTTGTTATTACTCTCCGAGTCAATGCCCGTAAGATCAGAGCTAGATATAAGTGGAGCCGCAGGTGACTCAACCCGAACCTGATGAAAAATCAAGCAGAACAGATGTGATGGAATTGGTCTGGGTCGAGTTTGGCCTGCTATGCTCAACCCTCTTATGAACAGCAGTATTCATTTATCCAGAGTCATATTAAAGGCATGATTAACTTTGTTAATCCAATACCCTTTGTTGCCCATCTTGTGGCAGAAATTTGATCTTACTTGATCTTCCTGCTTAACTTGTCAAATATTTCAGATGTAGTTGCAGTAATTAGATGTTATAAGGAAGAAAAATAATGAAGGCATTCATTATTTTCTTACTCTATTTTTATATCCTTTCCTGTAGGCCTGGACTCACTCTTTTTACTAAAAATTATTTCAAGTATTCCATTCTTATATGTTGACTTGGCTGTTTCTATATCTGCTTCCGTAGGCAATTTTATAACTTCATGGTATTTCCGATGTAGGTCATCACTTTTCACCTCTATAGAGTTGTCATAAACATTTATCTTGATATTTTCCTTATTTACTCCAGGCATCTCAAGTGCAACTCTAACTTCTTTGTCTGTCGTAGTTATATCTACTAAAGGTTCTCTCTCATTTGAAATTAGTGGTTTATCGGATGCTCCAAGCCCAAATCCTGCAAGAGGCGATCTTACATTACCAAATTCTCTTACATGTGGCTTGCCATCCGGACCTATTTTCATTGAATATCCGTAGACAAATGGTCCTATCTCTCTTACTTTGCCTCCCTCAGGAGTTTCATACTCTCTTACTAGGTCTTTTGG
>JAATVT010000160.1 GCA_014523685.1 Nitrososphaerales archaeon TH5893 | reverse complement strand
CAAGGAGAGTATCAACATTTTGGTATTTTCTGGTACCGGTATGGCACACCATTTGACAAGGAACCCGTTCATGGAATCTGTTTTTACTACAATGAAATTTCTGAGGAATCCATCAAAACACTCAAAGAGTTTTTGGGCAGTAAGTATGGAGGAAATCCGATCGGCAGAAAGTCTAGGGTATTCCTCCAAGGATCTCAGGAATTTTCAGACCCCCAATCAATAGGTACTCTCGCAAAAGAAATAAGTATGAAATTTAATGCTCCTACCGAAATTACTATTGAATTTGAAAAGGTAACACAGCAAGAGCAAGAACAGAATGAGTTCAAGTTGCCTCCCAAGAAAGCTCTGCCTATCACTGGGATCGACTAACTCGTTAATTAGCTCAGGCTGCAATCTCTTTTATGAATGGATGTATGAACATCACTCGGTAGACATGGGGGGAGGAATTCGTGTGTTATTTAGTTTGGAAAAATATTTGGTCTCAATTCTTTTTTTTAGAGAAGTTCATATTCATCAGGAGCTGTAATCGCAGAGGCAAATTGTAAATAGATGAAGATCCTAGAAAATTTGTAGCATATGGATATTCGTGCTAATGATAAGCTAATACATGGTGAAGGAAAAACGCTTTTGCAAGAAATGAAAATCCAAGATTACAATCGATGGAGGATGGAAAATTTGACAATAAGGCCTGATTTTAGTGGTGAGATCTTTTCAGGTCTGGATTTATCAGGTGCCTATCTTAATGGGGTAAAACTCAACAAGACGAATTTATCACACTGCAATCTAACCAAAACTAATTTAGTTCAAGCAGATCTTGTAGGGGCAGACCTAGAAGCCGCGAATTTGAGTAATGCACTTTTAATGTATTGTGATATGAGAGAATGCAGCCTTATAAATGCGGACCTAACGAGAACAAATTTAATGTGGGCAAATCTTCAGAACTCTGATCTGACTAACTCTAAAATTTCGAGAACTAATTTCGTTGAAGCAAATTTGACAGATGCAAAGGTACCAAATACAGACAGGACATCAGCATTTCTAAAGTTTGCGAAACTAGACGGAACAGTTTGGGGATTGAAGTAAGGTAATTTACTGTAAAGAAAATAATTTAACTGATCTGTGTGTGTGGATGTGCAAAAACTGATGTCATAACTGTGTGTCTTGTGCTACACGAGTATGTAAGCTGGAAGTAAAATTCGACAACAGGATCTTATGGTCTCCCTTCTTTCAGAGTATAAATGTTTAATATTCTGGGAATGGGTGATTATGGCATTGGTTGTAGATAAGATCCGAACAATAAAAATGCTTGGAAAATGGTCAGCCAACAGACTTGTGGGGCGCAGGCTTCCACTAGTTGGAGTATTTAGCTTAACGCACTATTGCAATTTCTATTGTCCTATGTGTCCATTTGGAGATCCAGATAAAAACAATCAAGTAAACTTGGCCAAGAAAAATGACCTTTCATCCGATGAATGGAAACTAATTTTTGACAAGGTATCACAGCACTGTATTTGGGCTATTGTTGAGGGCGGAGAACCTACCAGCCGTCACGATTTTATGGAGCTTGTTGAGTATTTGTATCAACTGCGGATACCTATTACCCTGATTTCTAATTGTTCGTTGCTGCATACAATAGATCTTAATGAATTAAAGAAATACATTCAGTTTGTTACCTGCAGTATAGATTCCGTATTTGAAGAATCCTACTGTAAAGTTCGCGGAGTTTCCCCGCAAACCTTTCGAAGGGTAATGGAAAACCTAAATCTTTTGACCGAGTACGAAGTTCCACACTATTTCAATAGTGTTATTACAAAATTCAATACTGAAGAATTTATTGACCAGTCATATTTCGATAGGGCGCTCGATCTCGGATCTAAAGCTGTTTCTTTAACATTCGTTGAGGACAGATCAGACGTTAATTATTCCCTCCTTCCAGATCGGCAAAAAATGGTTGAGGTATGTAACAGCATACTGGACTACCAAAAAAAGCATACCTCTCCCCAAATAATGATTCCCCCCCAATATTTTGAACAAATAATAGAGTTCGGACGAGGTATATTTGATGAATGCGGAGTATGGAAAAGTGTATTTGTTAATGGTAATGGCACTGTAATGGTTCCCTGTTGGAAATTCAACGATAAAGAGAATACCTATAGCCTTTTGGACCATAGTATAGAGGAAATATGGAGTCTCCCACAGTGGGAAATAGCCAAGACTTGCCATGACTGCAAGGTTCTAGGCTGTATATGGTACTCCTCACAACCTACTACGACTTTTGCCCGAAATTATATGAAGGGCTTGTCAAAGATAATTAGTGAGCGCATATCCAATGAGGATGAAGTATTAGCAATATCTTAGTGCGCATCATTATATACTCTTTGGATGAATAAGGCAAGAACTTCAATTGAATTATTTGTTTGAACCATAACAGAAACGTTTCATCATTATTTCAACATGCACGCAAATCTATACTCATAGTTGACTAAAGTGAATATTTTCGAGCTGCGATGAATTTATTTGACAAAAAAATGGTAAAACTTATGGCATTCACCTGAGTAAATTTGGGGGTCATAGTTGCAGTGTAGAAAAGTGATGATGGCAGAACTCCAATTAAGATAGTCGCATCCCAGCGATTATCGCACAGGAATGCTTATTCAAAGGGCCAGACCCAATAAAAAACCTCTTAGATTTGGACGCAAGCTATTCTGAAATTGACAAGTGCTTAGTGGTAGCATGCATTTTTCAGACATCACTTACGTCATTATGAATTTCTGGCTGCTATTTGTTTTTCTCAATTTTTGGGCATCCCTCTATCCCCCGGATCATTCGAGCCCGCGTTTAAATGAGACCTTTTTTTCAGGTTCAACCTGGAGAGTAGTATGAGTTATTCCATATTTTTCTAACAACATTCGGTTTATAGCCTGTACTGCTTTATCGGCTTCACTAAGGATCTGATCAGGTACAACAATATGCCCGCTTAAGGCATTCATGCCACTGGCGATAGTCCACACGTGCAGGTCGTGTACTTCTAACACTTTTTCTATTTTCAATATCGAAGCCCGTATCTCTTCAATATCAAAATGGGAAGGCGCTCCTTCGAGTAATATATGAGCACTGTCTTTAGCGATTTTAAACCCGCCACGAGCAATAAATACAGCTATTAACAAAGCTACCAGTGGGTCTAGCCCAGGAACCCCAGTAAAAAATGTGAACGCCCCCACAAATATTACTGCGATTGAAGATATAACATCATATAGT
>JAATVT010000159.1 GCA_014523685.1 Nitrososphaerales archaeon TH5893 | reverse complement strand
AGTGGATGAAAAATCTTCACTTATTTTCGATATTAATATGTGTTGCTTCGTTAATCAACATCTTTACAGTATTAAGATCTAAATCCAGCTGATCTGCAATTACTTCTTCCTCAAAGCCAGACTCATAGAGATTTCTCAATGTATCTGTTTTTTCCTTATTAATAATATTAGTAGGAGGATGTAATGAAAGCCTATGTTCTACTGATTTAATGTATTTGATTACCCTATCGACTAAATCTTCCGAGTCGACACTACTATTCGTAGAAATGGCAAGTATGTGGTGTTTTACTGGTATACTGAATAATTTGACTTTGTCATGATTATAAAGAACGTATTTCAAATTTCCCAATTCTTGCGAAAAGTGTTCTCTTAAGAGAACAATCTGAGCGGATTGTGAGAAACTTAGATCAGCACTACTTCCCTTCAAGTATTGGTCAGTACCTTGCTTGAGGCCACCTGCAAACAAGTATCCAGATCTTTCTATTAGGCCAGCAAATCTGATTGCAGGATCGAGTGTTACTATGTTCCTTGAAAACTCTTCTGCCTTGATTTCATTTGTCTGGCTATCATTTATCACATCCGTCTTCTGTCCTTCTCTCAAAGCAATATCGTTAATGGTGAATTCTCTGATAAGTATATAACTTCTAAGTAACTTAGTTAACTGCAAAAAAATGGCGGAATAGGTGAACCCGATGAAAGAATCTGATTTTTGAGTAAGAAGCTAACATTGTAACTATTAAGATATTTTGCCCAAGGTCGAAGCTTGTATTTTTATGTAAATGATTAAAGCATTGATAATTATGACCTATAGTTACCCTAGAGTTACCTTAGAACGGATCCATCTGACAAAACTACATCCTTATATAGACTATCTAGTATTCTGACGCTAAATGTATCGCTTTGCAACAAGAGCGTTCCTCATAATTTTGACAGTTACTATTAGCTTTCAAATTCTAAATGGCAACAATGGCATATCATTATTAGTAAATCCAGGCATAACAGTCTTTGCTCAAGAAGGTAATAACAAAAGCCTTGAGTTGACTCATGGTATCGCAAGTGGAGACGTTACAAATGATAGCGCGGTAGTATGGGCACGTAGTAACCGAGAGGCCCAAATGCATGTGGAATACGATACTTTTTCAAACTTCTCTCATTCAAATTCCCTAAATTCGACATCACTGGCCAATCAAACAACCGACTATACAACGCGCGCAAGGCTCGAGGGCTTAAACCCTGATACGGTTTATTACTACAGAGTATGGTTTTCCACACCTCATTTATATCAAGAGAATAGCGACAACGCTTTACATTCAGATCCTTTAGTAGGCTCCTTCAGAACTGCTCCGGACCCCTCCTCGCTGACTATCAAACCCATAAGTTTTATCTTTGCTGCAGATCTTGGAGGTCAGAAGCATTGCCGTCAAACCGCTACTGGAGGATATTCTATCTTCAAAAATATGACGCAGCTATCACCTGATTTCTTTATTGCAAATGGCGATATGATATATGCTGCAGATAAATGTCCTATTGAAGGTCCTTCTGATAATTGGAAAAACATTCCCGGGAACTTCTCTGGAATAGCGGACCCTAGTGTTAATTGGACTGATACTGAACAAGTACGGGATACCTATTTAGAGCACTGGCAGTATAATCGGGCAGACCCATATCTTCAAATCTTTCTTCAGAGCATTCCGATGTACTCTCAATGGGATGATCATGAGGTAATCAATGACTTCGGGGCTCTTTGGCAATACTGGAATTCCTTTAATAAAGACAGAAAAGGCTATGCCAATATTGTGAATGAAGGTAGAGATGCATTCTTCAACTACTCGCCTATAGATAGAAACCTAGATGACAAAGATCGTATCTATAGGTCATTTAATTGGGGACCCAATCTCGATGTTTTCATTCTAGATGGGAGGTCATATCGTAGTCCTAACATTATAGCCGATACTTCTGATAATAACAAGACTATGCTTGGAAGTGAGCAGCTTCATTGGTTAAAACAGAGCTTAATGGACTCGTCAGCGGTCTGGAAAGTCATTAGCAGCGATGTGCCTATCTCAGTCCCCACTGGAGCTAATGCTTCAATTCTAGGACGAGATGGTTGGGCCAACGGAAACGAAACAAACTATTCTTCTAAAACTGGGTTTGAGAGGGAACTGCAACAACTGTTGGCATTTTTAGATGATATTAACATTAAGAACATAGTGTTTGTAACAACAGATGTTCATTTTCCAGCGAATATATTATACGAGATAGATGCTAATGGTGATGGCGACAAATTGATATTCCACGAGCTTATCTCCGGTCCCCTTAGTGCATTTAGATTTGGTATGCCAGGGGGTGTTCCTCTTCCCAAACTAGATACAACGTTCAACCCTAAAATACTATATGAAGAAGGTGGTATTTTCAACTTTGGCTATGTGGAGATTCAAAAGCAACCTGAAGATAACTTGGTCCACTTAATTTCTAGAATAGTCGACGAAAATGGGCATACACGTCCAAATTCACTACTAGATCTGAAACCTCAACAATAGGTTAGTTTAGTTGAATAGTAGAAGCACAATTAAAGGCAATTATTACTGAAGAAGAAGGGAAAGAGCATTATCTAATAAAGAATTTATATTATCGAGGACAAACCATGTATATGGGGATAGCCCAATATATGGCTAAGGAATTCATGAGGGAGATAAGTAATAGATCAAAGGAGTTCTATGAATTTATCCTGCCTCCTGTAGATATGGTAGAAGATGCAAATGATTTAGTTGTTATGATTGACTTGCCTGGCTTCGCCAAAAAAGATATTAAGTTAAGAATAGTGAAAAATGTTTTGTCGATAAGTGCAAAAAGAGAGGAAACGGAAAATATTGGTACAGTATACTATAAACATAGACCAATACAAATAGACAAAAAAATACCACTTCCTATTCCGGTTAGTGATGATGATGAACTTATAGCCGGAACAGCAAAATACCAAGATGGTGTAGTTACTCTTAAAATCCCAATTCCAAATTCTAGAAATATTCCAGTAACCTAATTACATAATAGCGGTCAACTAGTCACTGTTTACTGTTTCGTACTAAACTTAACAATTTTTTTAGCGGGGAAATTCCATATTCTAAAAATTGCTATTTATGATACCTGCTAAGGTTCCAATACCCGCTAATATTCAGCCAAAATCTTTTGACCGCAATCGCGCAAGTTATCAATAAAGAAATTTAATAATGCAAGAATTATAACCTCAGCTGGATGCTTTCCGGATTACGTTCTAAAATGATAGTGTACATTCAGGAATTCGATAAATATGATAACAGTGGGAAATTACTTTGTAGAAATACTAAGTGTACGAATCATCCTGTATTGCCCTATAAGAAATACTGCTCTAAAAAATGTAATCGGGAATTTAGACGATGGTATTATCACAATTTCTTTTGGGATCGTGTCAGGTCAGACATATTTAGGCGTGACGGATATACTTGCCAGATTTGTAAGAAGGAGTTTCTTTTCAAATATAGAAGAAAGTTTGTTAGATCAGCTAATCTAGAGTGTGATCATATTATACCAAGGTCATTGTATCAACAGCTAGGATACAAATATGATACACTAGAAAATAAAATTAAGGTAACCATCGAATTCTTTCATAATCATAGCAACCTTAGAACAGTATGTCGTGATTGTCATAAACAAGTAACATCTACATTTCTAAGCAATAAGTTTAAAAAAGAAGGACAAGGAATCATACTAGAAAATAGTTAGTTGAATCAAATCATTGTGAATTACATAGTTTAGCTTGTGGTATGTCTGCCACATATTATGTCCTCTCCCTCTCCCTTTGTATTACCATTGCTTATAACGCTAGCAACATTTGAGATAGCTTCTCATGGTTTGCCGTAATATATGTGAGAGAATATACTCCAAGATTATAGTGGGCCAACCTCACTACTCGGTTGGCAAGAAATACTGCAGAAGATGTGAATGCTATTTTATCACTGACAAGAGATTTTGTACTTGTTGCGGCATGCAGTTAAGGACTACTCCAGTTGAAGCCCAGTACAAAGTGAAGATGAGACAAATAGAAAAAAGTCGGCGCATCAACAAATGAGTCTTTT
>JAATVT010000158.1 GCA_014523685.1 Nitrososphaerales archaeon TH5893 | reverse complement strand
CGTTTATCAGAAATGAAACGGTAATTTCGAGCTGGCAGGAACACGAGGCATTTGCGAACATAATTACAAATCTAAGCATGCTTTCACTAAAGAGAAAGCAAAATGAAAGAGAAGAGGATGACGGAACCCCAATTCCATGCAGATTTTTGGATGAAAAAGGATATTGTGGAATTCATCCTGATAAACCAGGGGTATGTTGGCTTTACCCTTTTGCTTCCTGGCTTGAGGCTGACAGTAATGGAAGAGCGGTAGTGCATGCCACATTTCAACTCACAGGAGACTGCCCCGGATTCTATTTGAACTCCGCTTTGGAAGATATGATGCCTGTTTTGAAAGAATATTCAAAAAAAATATATGATTATAATATGGCCACATGCAGGACTAGTCGTGAAAATTATAGCTCTATCAGTATGGTTAATCTGAAAAAGGATTATTCTCAGGAATTGCCGGAGAATAAAAACCGATCGTCCAACCAAGCCATGAATTGATCCCGTAAAAAATTTGTGCTGCTAATCTTAAAGAGAGTTATATTATATCTATATTGAACTCTTCGTTATACTTTGAGTCTTTGCGGCCGGGGATATTCGTTTCAATTGTGACTATAAAAGGAGAAAAAGATATCGTCATCTCTTGTTCATCGAGATCTGTATGGCACCTTACTGTTTTACCTTGCCAAAACGCGACTCGACATCGCCCCAATTCACGACGTTCCACCATGCAGAAATATAGTCGGGTCTCTTGTTCTGATATTTGAGATAATATGCATGTTCCCATACGTCACATCCTAAGAGTGGGATCAAACCTTCAGTTCTCGGACTTGTCTGATTTGGCATCGATTTGTATTCTACTTTTTTGGTAGATGGGTTATAGGCTAGCCATCCCCACCCGCTGCCTTGAATCAGTGCAGTAGCAGAAGAGAATTTTTCTTTAAATTCTGAAAACCTTCCAAAGGACTTGTTTATTGCATCCCCGATAGAGCCGCCAGGTTCTCCTCCTCCATTTGCCTTCATATTATTCCAAAATATCCGATGGTTATCAAATCCTCCCCCGTTAAAATTGATTGCACTTTTTTGATCAGCAGGAACCCCGTCGAGTTTTGTTAATATATCCACGATGTCTTTTTCTTGGATCTCAGGGGGACATTTTTCAAGTGCCGCATTGAGTTTGTCCGTATAAGTTTGATGATGTTTCGTATGGTGAATCTCCATGGTTCTAGCATCAATATGTGGTTCTAATGTATCGTAAGCGTACGGTAAAGGAGGTAATTCATATTTTTTCATGAGTTGATCAAGGACATTCATAAACTATTAACCTTTCTGTAATAATGAGTTTGGTGTCGAAAATAAGAGTCCCAATTTTCCCAATCGATAAGGGGCTAATGTCTCGGGCAATTAGGTTGAAAATGGGACTTCATACTGAGTGTAAAAGATAATCAATTCTCGGGTTGCCCATATCATTTGCATGAAATTAAAGTCGAAACAATGGTCACATGCGCGGTTAGTGTAGTCCACTGTTGTGGGGCAAAACCAGAAAGGTATTTATTGATTTAAGCTCTTTTCGTGTTATTTGTACTGTGGATGGTAATTAACAAAGAATTGCTCCAGGCTAGAAAAAAGATCTCTGACAGAAGACCTAAGTTTGTCAGACAGGAAAGCTGGAGATACGATAGACTAGCTGAATCCTGGAGAAAACCCAAGGGTAAGGATAACAAGATGCGACGGCAACTATCCGGATCACCAAGGCTCGTCAAGGTGGGGTATAGGGGCCCCAGGAAGGCAAGAGGTCTCCATCCTTCTGGATATACAGATAATTTAGTTTTCAATGTGAATGATTTAACCAGGCTAGTTCCTTCAAAGGATGCTGCAAGGATAGCTCATGTCGTGGGACAAAGGAAAAGACTCCTAATCCTTGCAGAAGCACGTGCCAAAGGTGTCAAGGTGCTGAATCCTGGCAAAGAACAGAAGGCAGAAGATACACCTGAAACTAAGAAAACCTCGCCTCGGAAGAAGCGGGAAGAGGTTGTAGATACTTCAAAACAAGAGGCCTCAGAAGAATCGAGAGGAAATGAGAACGAGTTCAAAGCAGTTGAAGATGCAGGGGAAAAGGTAACTCAACTGGACGACCAGAAAGAGCAGAATAATGGTGAGGAAGATAACACACAAGAAAAAAAAGTAAAAGCAGAACCAAGTGAGGATAAAAACGGGGATAAATCTGGAGTAATTAAATCTTAATGCCGGTCAATCTAAAAAAGAAACGAGAGCTTGTTGCTAGAATATTAGGCATCGGCGCTAACAGGGTCAGGTTTGAACCGGACAAACTTGATGATATTGCAGATTCTATTACACGGGAGGACTTGCGTTCGCTGGTAAAACGAGGGACAATTTGGACAACCAAAGTGAAAGGAACGTCAAGAGGCCGTGCCAAAACAAAGCAAGCAATACGCAAGAAAAGTGGATTAGGCCCTGGTTCAAAGAAAGGAAAAAAGACTGCAAGAACGG
This sequence comes from Nitrososphaerales archaeon TH5893, assembly GCA_014523685.1. Lineage (GTDB taxonomy): Archaea > Thermoproteota > Nitrososphaeria > Nitrososphaerales > Nitrososphaeraceae > TH5893. The sequence goes on along the minus strand of JAATVT010000158.1, from coordinate 3,566 downwards.
GCAAGAAATCAGCTTATGTTACGAAAATAAGATCAATGAGATATCATTTGAAGGTGATGAAGGACAGAAATGAAATAAATAGACAGACGTATTGGTTGATATATAAGAAAGTTGATGGTGGCCAGGTAAGATCAGTTTCACACTTGCGTGATATAGTAAAGCAGACCAAAGCTAAGTAGAATATAAAACACCTATGTCCGACTTGGATGCATCACACTGTTTGTTTGTGGTTATTATTGAAACTATCCAAAGTCATTTAGGCTAATCATAGTCATCCCTTCTGTGATATTGCAGGCCTAGATTTATGAAAATATCGCAAACGGCCAACCAATTCCGCATTTTTGAAATTCCTCCATAGCAGTGTGACCTGCACCGCGAAGTTTTACGTCTTCTTCCTCCCTATTCATTTTGCTTCCTTTCTTTCCGCTGGAAGAAGGATTGCTTTATGATAACTATCCCTTACAGCCTCTACGAATGATTCTGGCAGGGTCGGGTGGGGATGGATTGTATCATAAATATCCTTGGGACGCAATTTCAATTTGATTGCCAGTGATGCCTCCCCAATTATCTCACCTGCATGTGTTCCCACAACATATGTTCCAACTATCTTTCCACCTCTTTCAAAGACCTTGATGATCCCTCTCGTATCTCCCAAGCAATTTGCCTTAGCACTTGCTACTAGAGGAAAATGTCCAGAATTGCCCTTCAAATCCCCAACGAATGCCAGCTCTGGATAAGTAAATACACTGACGGGCACAGTTCTATAATCTATTCCGTTACTTGATATGTCCATAATATCTTCTGCAGCGACTTCACCTTGCTTTGAGGCTACATGTGCAAGCTCGCACATACTTGTTACATCCCCTATTGCATATACATGGGGAATATTCGTTCGCGAGTTATTATCTACATTTATTCCTTCTGCATTATAACTAAGACCAATCTTATCAAACTCGTCATTTCTAAGGTTCGGTTTTCTGCCTATACAGAGGAGTATTTTTTCTGATCTGACTTCTTCCTGATTAATGAAGACGATTGAACCGATAATCTTGTCTACGGTTGACCTTGTCATTACAGTTATGCCGTCTAGTACCATATACTTTTCGAGCAGGTTTCCAATTTCTCTTATTTGCACAGGTAGCAGATGATCCTGTGCCTCTATCAAACAAACTTTGCATCCGAAAGCGTTAAGAATAGAAGCGTATTCACATCCGCTATATCCTCCTCCAATTATGGTAATAGATTCAGGGAGGTGATCTAACTCGAGGACGGACGTTGTTGAGAGTATATTCTTGCCAAACTGGTATCCGGGCAAACAAGTAGGAAGACTACCTGTTGCAATAACTAGGTTTCTTGTCTCAATTACTGATCCATTATCGACAACAATTTTATTCGCTGACTTAATACTCGCCTCTCCTTCAATTAAATCGACCTCGTTTGTTTCCAAGAGATGCTTTATTCCCAAAGCAAGCCGTGAAACCGTGGCAAACATTCTGGATCTCAGTAGTTGATAGTTTAGCTCAATGGTGATATTAATTCCATTTTTCTTTGCCGATTTTCCCCTTCTTATTATATCCCCCATCGAATGGAGATACTTTGTTGGAATACATCCTCGCTGAGTGCACGTCCCACCTAGTCCGTTCTTCTCTATGAGGCAGACTTTCGCCCCTAGCTGGGCTGCTCTTATGGCACAGGTATATCCGCCAGGGCCTCCACCGATTATTGCAACATCATACATATGGCTATCTGCAGTGAGTCAGTCTGAGCCACGCAATAAGTCTTTAACCTTCTACCCAAGAGGGTAGTGCAAACTGCTGAACTTCATCTCTTGTAATTCCATTCATAGGAACAGTATTTGTGCTTCTGCACTATTTTCGCCTCTATTTCTTCGTCAGTCTTAACGTTGTCCTTGAAAATTCCTATTCCGAATTTCTGACTGAAGGATTTCTGAAGCCCGATTGCCACCTCATCAAAGGTCTTATTCAACCCCCCAACTCTTGCCTTAACATCTTGTATGATTTTATCTTTCATTTTTTCAGAAGGTACTTTAAGCACAGAAAACATCTTGTTTACGTCTACGTCCAAAAGTATGGTTCCATGCTGAAGCAGTATGTCTTGTTTCCTAGTTTGAGCAGTACCAGATACTTTCTTGTTGTCTACAATTATGTCATTTAGTGGAGAGAATTTGGCATCAAATCCAAGATCCTTTAGGCACATGATGACTGGCTCACATATCAGTTCGTATGATTCCATGATATTTGTAGGATATTTTTTTGTAATGAAAGAATAGGTAAGCTCGTGTTCATGTAGCACTGCTCCACCTCCTGTCATTCTTCTGACTATGTCAATTCCTAGATTATTGCAATTTCCTACATTTACTTCTTCCTCCAAACTCTGAAAGTACCCTATTGAGACTGCAGCCGGCTTCCAACCATAAAGTCTCAGGACAGGTATAGAGTCCTTTACATTAGACATCAATGCCTGGTCGAGTGCCATATTGTAGAATGCAGATTTGTGTCCAGTCTCCAAGAGTCTGATTTTGTTAAATTTGGGAATCAATTTTCTTTTGGTTCCATTTCCTATCCAATTTTATCCTGACTCCTCTTCTACACTGGTTCTTTCTGCCATTTTCTTGGTTGTAATTTTTTTGGATGATTCTATATTTGATTCATTTATGTCAGTGCTTCTATTTTTTGCGTAATTTGTTGGTTGGTCATCTAGTTAGGCAGCCCAGTATTGCATCTGACAGAGATTCGGAATCAAATCCGAATGCTTCAGAAGAATTAAGGCATTTGTCTATCTTTCTTTTTAGCTCATATTTTGCCAGTCGAGTACCTTTTAACTGCATTTCAAGGTCGTCCAATCTTTCTTCAGGATAAAGAAAAAAGTCTCCAGTTATCCTTACGGAATTTATAATCTTGTTATTCTCATTGTCTTCCTCATATTCTAGAAGTATTTTAATTAGTTTCTTTGATTTATACAGGTTGTGTGCTGTCCTTAACAGTCTATTCCTCTCCATGAATTTAATTAGTTAAATGCAACCGATGTATACTAACTCAATCGGGGTGTATAGGGGGAGTCCATCTTAAATTCGGTTTTCTTGCAGCGGCCACTTCGTCCAGTCTTCCTATATGTCTGGTATAAGGAGATCCTTTAACATAATCTGGTTTTTCTTTAAATTCTTGGGCTATACATTTCAAAGCTGATGCAAACTTAACTAATGTTTCTTTGCTCTCCGTCTCTGTGGGTTCTATCATTAGTGCCTCTCTGACTATTAGGGGAAAGTAAATCGTAGGGGGGTGAAAACCATAATCCATAAGTCGCTTCGATATATACATCGCGCTTTTATCTCCGAATCGCTTGGATGATAATACAAATTCGTGTGCACAACTACGATCATATGGAACCTCAAAGTCATTTTTTAACAAGCTTAGAAGATAGTTGGCATTTAGGATCGCATTTTTAGACACATTTCTTATATTGTTACCCCATGATTTAATGTATGAATAGGCTCGTACCAACATCCCAAAATTTCCATAGCAAAATCGCATCGTTCCTATTGACTT
>JAATVT010000157.1 GCA_014523685.1 Nitrososphaerales archaeon TH5893 | reverse complement strand
CTCCGTGATCGATGGTTTTACGAATGATCTTGTCGTAACGATACCATTAGACAGTAACTCCTTCCCTGCTGGAATCATATCAAGTCCGGCAAATGGCTACGTATATGTAACTAACTTTTATTCGCCACCAACAACCGGGGCAAATCTGAGTATGGGTACTGTTTCTGTGATAAACGGATCAACTAACAGTATCGTTGATACAATTCAAGTTGGGATTAGTCCATTAGGAATTGCCGTTAACCCAGAGAATGGAAACTTGTATGTTACCAATTTTTATTCGGGCTCAATTTCTGTAATAAATGGATCAACTAACGGTGTGGTTAGTACAATCCCATCTGATGCCCAAGGTCCATTAGGAATTGCCGTTAACCCAGAGAATGGAAACTTGTATGTTACCAATTTTTATTCAGGCTCAATTTCTGTAATAAATGGAACGACTAACAGTATCGTTGATACCATAGACGGAATTTCATATCCATATCAAATTACGTACAATCTAGCCAATAGTAATTTGTACGTAACAAGCCCACCAACTTCGTCTATATCAATAATAGACAGTTCAAATAATGAGGTCATCGGAAATATACCAGCAAATTTGTCACCACTAGGAATTGCAAATAACCCTGACAACGGAGATTTGTATATTACCAACTATAACTCGGATCCTAGTTCCACTAGCTCTGTCTCTGCAATAGATGATTCTACCAATAGCATTATAACGACGATACCTACTGGAGGTTCCGGGGCAACGGGAATTATGTTTAATCCTGATAATAGAAATATGTATGTTACCAATTGGTATTCACAAACGGTATCTGTTATTTCGACCATTAATTTATTGCAAGGCCAGCAACAGCAGCAGCAAATGCAACAGCCGATGCAACCGCAACAGCAGCCATTACAACAGCAATCAATCCCACCTCCACCATTCATTTCACCATATGGGTAACTTAATTCCTGAAATGGAGAAATGGATGATTAATTATGTAGTGGAAGTCATATCACCTTCGGCAAAACGCCCAACCAATAACTTTCCAATTCGGTTCTGGGTTTCAGAAACTAGAATGCAAACTAGTTTAAGCTAGCTATTGCCAGACCAAACGCAAAGTCCATTGGCTGACTCTATCTACCGGAAGAGTTCCCGGAGGGATGGCCAAGTCAAAAAATGCTATTTGGCCGGCTGATATGTTGGGCGGGTTTGTAAATACAGTATCGAAGTATAAAAGTTGGCCTAGGCTATCATAAAATGTAGCTACTACTTGGACAGAAGTAACAAGGTAAGGTGACGAATTCTCAACTTCTCCTACAATATGAAATACTCCAGCAGTATCGTTGAAGGTATTATAACTTGTTATAGTAGGATTACCATCTACAGGAGGAATGAAAGGTGGCGTAGGAATAATGGGGTCTATCACGATGTATGGGGGATAATCTGCATATGGCAGTAAGTCTAGGTATGGTGAATAGCCTGCATATGGCGAGTCCACATACGGTGAATAGCCTGCATATGGCGAGTCCACATACGGTGAATAGCCTGCATATGGCGAGTCCACATACGGTGAATAGCCCTCTGGTGGATAGGGTGAATAGCCTGGGGGGTAGAGTTGTTGTGTGGATGGATATGCAGAATCGGCGGTAGTGCTAGGCGCAGGAGGAGTTGTCTGTTGTGTAGATGTGGCTGGTTCTGGACTAGAGGGGGAGGCAGTTAGGTTTGTTGTCTGTTCTCTAGACAATGAAGACGCATTTGAAGAGGCAGTTAGGTTTGTTGTCTGTTCTCTAGACAATGAAGACGCATTTGAAGTGGAATTTGGGGAGGACGAAATCGTAGCTTGAGAAGACGACTTTGGCGTTGTGGCCTTGTTTAAATCACTAACTTTAAAGGAGTGGATCATCTTAAGAACATCTGGTAAATACTTGGCATAGTTATCTACAGGGGCCTGGTATGAAATGATATACGCAGTTTCATTAGCTATTGCACCGACATCCATTCCCATTATGTGAGAACGATCACTACTATCACTTTGATCGGCAGAATAGGTTAGGTTATAAATTACAGGCTCTGTAGCATTTATGGTAAGATTCGAACCTGAATTAGGGCTGATTCCTAGATCAAGGAGGCGATACTCTGCAAATGCGTTACGAGATTCGTTTAAAACCGTATCAATAAATTCCTTAACTGAGTCAGGATTATTTTGGTCATCGACTAAGTTTTCTATCATGATTGTAACATTTTCACGGGTGGGAGAAGCAAATTTAGAAATTACCTGTAAATCCTTGTTTTTACTAGCAGTGTCATTGCGACTACCTACTGCATCTGGAAGGACAATGTTCCAATTGAATGGATAATCGATTTGGATACCATGGATAGAATCTGTATGGGTCAAGAATTGTGTTTCATTCAGAGCATATTTGGAATTGACCCCTGAAGTTAAATTTGGAGTTGATTCTGTCCCGTAGGCTTGTTCAATTATGTTACCGCCTAAACTACCAAGCTGAGCTACCGCATGCATCTCGGAATCTTGTGTTACTAGAACACCTTGTATATGGATAGAAAGCAGCAAAAAGATGCATGTTATTGGTAGGAACACAATGAATAAAAACCTCCTTGCATGGTTGCATCTATTGAAAATAGATACTCCAGCGTAGCTCATGCACAATCTCTACTATCTATCTACATATAGATACTTGTGAATTAATACTTTCTGCTTTTACCATTTCTTTTGAATTTCTTTTGAATATCCGTGGATTGGAAAGTTAAGGTCAGTATATAATCAAATGGGAATAAACCTAATGAGCTGACCTAATAGAGTAAACAGCTCCAACCTTTAAAAGTAGCTAATTAAGGGATGTATCAATACAGAATTAATAGATTTCGTAATTTTTTATAAATCACCTCTTTGTAAGGACCAGTAATACAAATCCTGTGGGGCCACACTTTTGCGGCGCATGCCTTAAAGAATGGAGAATTATGTGGCAAAGAAATTATTATAGAATAAGGAAAGTTGTTTACGTTGACAAAAGCGTTGAACACACCATTGATCTGAGAATAGAGATAATAGAGTTAATAATTAGGAATAATGGAGTTACTTGATATCCTTGAAAAAGTAAAAGATCATGGAGGGCGTTAATGATGAAGAGACAGCCAGTATAGGACAGAACTATTTGTAATCAACTTGAGATAACTATTATGTTTTCCAGTCACACTCAGTATCGGTCTTGATATATCAAATAATATGTTTTGCTTAGATGACGTTACATCTGGTATACGATGGAACTTGATGTTAAAAACATGTTTGATTTGTATACATTACTGTAGGAACATAAGTAGTAATTTCAACTTTTAAGTTATCCAGAAATAGTCAATTCATTCCCAAAAATCATATAATAGAATAACCATGAATAAAATGTCTAAAATTATATATATTCAAGGAATACGCTCTAATAACGACCTTTGTATCACGGTGTACAGTCTTTTTCGATAGCAATACTTTCTGGATTTCTGGTGTACCTGATTCTTTTTTTATGTTCCCCGATCTCCCTAATGCTAGCAGCAGCAAGTTCTGATAAAGACAATGATAATAATGAGTACTTAAGTGAAGACTTTGAAGAGGAAAACTCCATCCAAATTTGCTGTACGTGGGGAAACGACCTACAAGACGGAAAACTCACATACAATATAGACGATACTGACAGTTCAAAGGAAGAGCAAGATGCGGTCCGTAATGCAATAGAGGAATGGGATTCGAAGATTGATCCTTTGGATCTTGAAAGAGTGTCAACCATGACGGTATCTGATATAACTATTGAGTTTCGCGATGGAAGTGAGGAAACGAAAAGGGGGGAAGAAATAGCAGGACAGACTACAACTACGTTTGATCAATATGACTTTTTGGATAATGCAAGAGTAACGATATTGAAAGAACCTTATGGTTACGAATTAGATACTATGGCAATAGAACAGGTAGCTAAGCATGAAATGGGTCATGCTCTTGGTTTGGGACATGCGAACTTTGATGGAAACCTTATGGCCCAAAAAGTTAATGATGGGACAGACAATATTTCTGAATGCGAGATTAAAGCAGTGATTGAAGCGAATTATTGGAAGTTAGGAAGCTATAATCGTGATAATACATATCCTTCATATCCTGAGGACGCCAGCGTAATTTGTGAAGACGATCAGTAGGCAGGTTTACTTTTCCTGGACACAGAGCAACTATAAAATTTTGCCCAAAAGAGACATCACATAGACTAATTGCCGCTATACAGTATTAATCGAGTGGTGTATAACATCTCTAATGTGTTCAATCATAGGTTACAAAGGGCAGTTGAATGCAGCGCCATTGTTGGTAGATAGTCTTAAACAGATGGAATATAGAGGTTATGATAGCGTTGGAATAGCAATAATAAACGATGGCAAGGTCATTGTTAGAAAGAGTGTAGGTAATGTATCTAATGTAACTGAAAAATTTAACCTAGGCATAATGCCTGGTCATACAGGTATTGGGCATACAAGATGGGCCACTCATGGTCGAGTTACAGAAGAAAATGCCCATCCACACTACGGATGTACAAATAGTATAGCCATAGTCCATAATGGAGTCATAGAAAATCATCGCGAGTTAAGAAATGAACTTATCGGTCTAGGACACAGATTTAAGAGCGATACAGATAGTGAGGTAATTGCGCACCTTCTTGAAAGCTATTATGCCAAGAAAGACATTAAAAAAACCACAATTGAAACATGCAGGAGACTTAAGGGTGCCTACGCATTTGTAGCAGCTTTTGAGGATGGAAGGATATGTGGGTCCAGATGTGATCAGCCACTCATTATCGGATCGCTGGACGGAGGATATTTCATTTCAAGCGATGTTTTGGGCTTTCTCAAACACACTGACAAGGCAATATTCTTACATAATAGAGATATTGCGATAATCGAATCAAATGCCCTTCAATTATTTGATTTTGAAGGAAATGCAGTTAATAGGGAGACTACACAAGTAGCATGGGAAGGGTCGTCATTAGACAAAGGAAAATATGCTTTTCATACTCTCAAGGAAATACATGAACAGCCTGCAGTAGTCGAAAAAGCAGGAATTAAGAAGTCGGGCAAGATAAAAGAATTTTGTGATATCTTAGGAGACACTAGGACTGTATATATAACAGCGAGCGGAACAAGTTATCATTGTGCTTTAATTGCTAAATATTTATTATCAAATCTAGCGAAAATTCACTGCGAAACTATAGTATCAAGTGAATTTCCATATACCCTTGAAAGCATAGATAATTCATCTGTCCTGCTTGCTATCTCTCAGAGCGGTGAAACAGCTGACGTTTTAGAGGCCGCAAGGGTTGCAAAGCAGATCGGATCCAAAATACTTTCAATTGTGAATATTCCAACCTCTTCCTTGGCCAGAATGAGCGATTCATTTTTAGAGATCGAATGTGGTCCTGAAGTAGGAGTAGCAGCTACTAAGAGTTTCACAGCTCAATTATCTTTGATCTATGCGATAGTAGATAGACTGTGCAATTACGTCTTGGGCTTTCAAGCCAACAAAATATTTCTTGCTGAGGCATCACGAGAAGTTTTGGACCAAGAAACTAAAATACAAGCTATTGCAGGCAAACTCCGACAGGCTAGAGATATATATCTACTTGGTAGATCAATTCATTATCCTATCGCACTCGAAGGTGCATTGAAAATCAAGGAACTGTCGTACATCCATGCTGAAGGGATTGTTGCTGGTGAATTAAAACATGGCCCGCTAGCATTAATCGATAAAAATACATATGTAATAATAATCAACCCTGATGACAGGACCCACTGCGATAATATCATCAGTGCCCGCGAGATAAAGACAAGAGGTGCTACGATAATTGGTATTTCTAATAAACCTAATGAGGCGTACGACATATTTCTGAAGCTTCCTTTTATTGGGGAGAGTATTCTATATCCTATTATTGAAGTCTTACCTCTTCAGATTCTTGCGTACTATTTGGCTCTAATAAAGAATATTGATCCAGACTATCCCCGAAACCTTGCTAAATCTGTTACCGTGAAATAGGACAAACAAGCAATGCATTTGTATCAATTGTATAGCCTCTGAAGAGGTATCTAGTAAAGCCCGATCAAAATAGATAGTCGTCGGTTGAAAAAAATTACTAGACCCCAATACAGTACAGGTACACCAAAACCTAACTAAATGCAACCAGAATCATGATTGCACAAACGTTAAGGTACAGAGGCACTGAAGTACAAGACAATTTGAAGATAGTACGCGCGGTCCAGAAATATAGATAGAGAAGATAGTAATCGATAGTTAGGTATATTTCTATTTTATTCTACTTTCAAATAGTTCAATCAGATGATAAGGCTTCAATATTGTGTGCAGAAACACTAGGTAAAAAGCGTATTACTTTAGCAACTGACTCTCTAGTGTTTTTAAAAGTGAACCTATCTCAATTGATTTAGGAATAAATTATTCTATTTCCAATGATGGGAAATGTTCCATCATAGCTCTGCAGACTATATGCACACTATTATCCCATGAAGGGACTGGAATTTATAATCGAATAAGAGGCAGCAGTAACCTTATTCCCATTCCCATTAAAAGGGAATTCCTGCTATTCTAACCTATTAAAACTATTTGAACCAAATTATGGGTGCATTTACTAGAGTTTAACGTATAGCCAGTATTTTATGATATAATATCTAATATTACAATATAATATACATCATGGTATAAATAATCCTAACTGAAAAATTATTTTTCGTATGGAATTGTCCAGCACTACAGTCCCATCAATCACATATCTTCTGAGAAACATCTCAGACGACAAGGCATGGATTCTATTCAAAAGCATTGCGATTTCTAATGGCGATAAAT
>JAATVT010000019.1 GCA_014523685.1 Nitrososphaerales archaeon TH5893 | reverse complement strand
TAGTCAAAGACGAAATATATGGAAGAACAATAATCGCACCCGCAACTGCCACCACGGCAAGCATCAAAATTATTCGACGTCTCGTTAAGAACATACAATTTTCAGGCTATGATGATGAATAAGTGGATTAAAATGTTTCTTCAATTCCAATACTGATATTAGTATTGATAATCGAACTATTGATAATCGAACAATGCTTTTATTTATGCGAATTACAATATTGAAGAGTCTAATCAAGTATGGTTCTTCTTACCGAAGGGTTAGTAGTGTGGCTACATCTTGTTGCTGCCTCGATCTTGGTTGGGGGTTCCATTTTCAAACCAATCAGTTAATTTCCTTTGTTCTCTTTGGTTATTTGCCCTTAGATCCCACAGCGTGTATCTGGATCTAACAGATCACACACATCTAGTTATAATTATGAGATTTGATATAAGCTAATATTTTATATTGACCTGCTCTGACGACTGTAGCTTATTTTTCTTACGTTAGAGACGTAACAGTCTGATATTTCGATCACTCTTGCGACTGCTCCACATAATAACGTGTATATATTTCTCTCTCATGAAATTATAGACACGGAGCAAGAGAAATGCGCACAAATTTAGAATTAGGTGATAAAGACGACTCATAACCTTGAGGGAGATATAAGTGTGAATGTGTCTATAGCTGTAGGAGATGTAAGGGTAGAATTTAAAGGGTCTCCCGAGTCAGTCATGAGATCGGCTATCGGTTTCCTGGCAAAACAAATTCCAGCAATCGACCTTGCCCGGAAGATTTCGTTGGATTATGCAGTTACTGAGTTGATTGATATCTACTCTAATCTGATTAAGATTACTCCAGATGGTCCGAGGGTAATTCCAGAATTGGATGATGCAGAGGCTAAGAAATTGTCTGATAAAGATAGAGTTATGCTGCAGCTGGTAGCATCGAAAATTGCCAAGGATCTGAGTAAGATTCAAAACGAGGGCATGCACCTTTCGGAGATTTACAATGCAACTTCAATTAAACCAAAATCAGTAAGCTCTCGACTGTCAGAATTGGTGAAGGCTGGATTTGTTTCGAGGGGAAATCCAGAAGATGATGTTGACCACGTAAACTACAAAATTACTACTCAGGGGATACACTGGCTAAATTCTGTAATTGGCAAAAAATTTAGATAACATGAATACTATGTCTTCCTCGGGTGTTCAGATCTCAGAAGGAGGTTTCTTTTGAACATAACGGTAATTTCTCAGAGAGCCAATTCGGGCAAGAATGCTCTCTCTCACCATATCTGTAAGCGAGTGGGAGACTGCCGTTCTATCATAATTGTACCCTCGTCTTGACAATTCTTCATGAACATTCCCCAAGAGCTTCTCTGTTTCAAAATATCTTTCGAATAGCAATTTTTCAAGCAAGCTTCTGCAAGTTGCACCACCCTTTTGTAATTTTTTGCTATGAACGTCACCTGAACTCAAATTTATGTTTCGTAATGTCATATTTGATGTCGCTTTTAGTGATTCAATTTCCTTTCTTATTTCATCGATCTGGAAACCTAAGGTGGGATCATCATGGGAAACACTGTCTATGCCCGTGAGAACATCTTCTATAACCTCTTTGATTTTAGTTTCAATACATGAGACTTCAATTTCCCAATCGCGATGTTTGAGCCTAATGGTTACTTCAGTTGGGGGAGGAGGTGATTCACTCATGGAAACCTAAGTGACCAGATATTTCGAGGGAGCTTATTCAGTAGCACGATATTTTGGCCAAGTTGCTCATGTTGCGCAACATTAATATGCATCACTTTATTTATACTGTTGAACAACATGCACACACAGATAAATCTTGTGCAGGATTCGTTAGGTTGGAAGCAACTGGAGAGTATCCTTGAGCCGGCAATTGGTCAATGTGTAACTTCAGATCTCAATAATTTCCTGAACGGTAGACAGATTATTTTTGGCAATGGTGAGCGTAGGCTAGTCCCAATTGAAGGATGGGAGTTCAAGAACAGACATGGGAATACGCCGCTTATGACTATTCAACCTTTAAAAGAAGAAACTACAATAATAGCAGTCGACTCAAGCAGCATTCAAATCGCCGAAACCGAGGAAGGAGCCCTATATGCTTTAAAGAGTGGGATTACAACGGCAATTCAAGGTCAAATATTAGCACATTTTAAGATGGGTCCAATACTGTTCTATTTGAGTGAGGATACTCTCAGGCATTCTGAAATTGATCATCGAATAGCTAAGCTTGTTCTACTCGATTCAGAATCTGCAAAAAAACTAATTAGAATAAGGGTGGAACGAGCCATCCAGTTGGAGCTCTCACACCATTTTTCTGGTTCCATATTACTCGTAGATGGATCATTGAGATCATCTGTTTTTGAACACCGAAAACACACTTTGAAGAAAATTGTGGAAAACTGTTCTCTCTATAAGAATACCATAGTCGGATTAAGTAAGAGTACGAAGATTAGGATCCTTAATAAAATTTCTCATCCCTTAACAAAAATTAAATGCCCTGGATTTATGGACGTTGATTTGATTATCAAGAGTCTAGCTCGGAACACCATTGGGGATAGTCTTTTGGTAAAATTTGGAAATAGCTATACAAGCCCTATTTTGCGTGCAGATATTGCTACAGCTGATGGAGATAGAGACAGGTCGCTTAGAAAAATTCTAGGTAATGATTCAATTGCTCGAGGCTATCCGGAGACCTTGCAACTTGCACACCATATTTCAACTTTTACGAGTACGGAGATAGCTTGCCTAAAAAGTCATGTGTTGAACAAGTATGACGTAATAGAGCTGGAATCAGAGGATATACGTAAAAAGCTTCTAGGTTCGATTCCGCTATGAAAATTCTCTATAAAAATAGCATAGACGAGCTCATTTTACTTGCTATGGAATCTGACATCGCAAGGAAAGGTGATTATCTGCTCATTCATGATGAAAAGATAAACAAGAAAATGATCGTTCAAATTTACAATGAGGAATATCTCTCTTCTCAGTCGCTGATCGAGGACATAGTAAAAGACGAGGTTGTGGTCGCATCAAGTGTAGAAAATTTGCATGATCCTTTAGATATCGGAAAATTATCTCGGATGATTAGAGATGCAAGATTATTTAGAACAAAGATAAGAGCCAGTATAGATTCGGAGTCTAAATTCTCAAATGAGATTACATGGCTCCCGTCCAGAGTCGACTCTAAAATAAACAGAATGAGGATTTCTGAGATAAATAATCTAGTTAAAAGAACTGGAATTTATTCCATTCATCTTGGAAACAGCGGATGGGATGACGAACAATTTGAAATATTTGCAGACGATCTTGATGGAAAGTTAAATATCGTTACTGGAAAAAAGGAGTCAGGAAAATCTCATCTAACAAAACTACTTATCAAGGCATTAGTTGAATATGGAGCATTTGTAATTGTAATGGATTTGAATAATGAATATGGTGGGCTTGCATGGAATAGAGACGGAACACAATCTGCGTTACACAAACAAATTACTATATTGGAGCCTGGAGATGGCTTGGGATTTTCGCTAGATTATTGTGGTAAAGCCGCAATTTCCAGTATGCTCAAAAATGCCTTGGATATGCCTGCAGCTTCGTTGCGAGAATTCATTCGAATTTGGGACTGGTTAGAAAACAAGAATACGTTAGACATAGAAGCTCTAGGTAACGCCATTAATACATGGAATACTAATGAATTAGTGCGAGATGCATTAATTTCAAGATATCATTCAATCTGCTCATCGGGCCTATTCGTCGGTACCCCGACTGTCAATCACGAGGGGCTGAGGTTTGAATCCCTCACTGCAAGAAAGAATCAGGGACTGGCTCTAATATTGAATATGGGCAAGGCGATGCCAGTTGTCAGAAGGATGATAGTGGAATTGGTATTGACAAAAGTGGTTGAACTTCTAGGAAGAGATATAATTCCACCCATATTCCTGTTTGCTGAAGAGGCGCATCTGTATGTCAGGGATACATACTGGGAAGACATTATAACAAGAATGAGACATTTTGGAATCTATGCTACATTCATTACAAACCAGCCGGACGCAATTAGTGACGGAATTTATCGTCAGGTGGATAACATTTTCCTGTTTAATTTTACTAATGACACTGATCTGGATAAGATATCGAAAGTGTCGTTGGCAGATAGCGACACTGTAAAGTCCATAGTTAGAACCTTACCGCAGCGTCAATGCTTAGTTATTGGAAAGGTTGTACGGGACCTGCCTATGGTTGCAAAAATTACGTCATCAAACTTAATGGCTTTAGGCCAGACCAAAACATTTTTTAAAGCAAAGGCTAGCGTACAGGGTATTTCTTCTATTACTTAATGACATTACCGCCGCCACGAACTTTGCTACCAATATCGATTGCATCGATGACAGTTGAAATGAAGATCTTGCCATCCCCAGGCGACCCGGTACTTGCCACGTCTAATATGGTATTGATGACATTGTCCACTTCAGAGTCATCAACTACTGTGATAAGAGTAGAGCGAGCCGAAAACTCTGACGTAAACCGTGAAGTTCCTCTCCCAGATTCAACCATAGGTTTTTCTCCTTTTCCTCTACCCTTAGCATCCAGAACTGTGCAACCGCCTACTCCAGCGTTCTTCAATGCTTCATTAACAGGAAGAAGCTTTTCACTGGCAATTATAGCTTCTATACGCTTCATATTCTGCTATAAAATGATATAACGATATAAGGTTTTCAAGCAATATCTGAAGTTAAATAAAAATAACCATAAAAGACCAAATAATGAAATTATCATAAATAAACAAAATTAGGTCGCACAGGGAACTAAACATTATTCCTCACTGAACTATTCAAAATCCACACGGATTTTCTAGATCGTTCACGCCCATACGTCTCACCATCATGTTGAATGGAACGTACAACAAAGGTAAGACGTTTGTGATGCACTTCTTATCCACCTACGTTGTTGGATTCAAATCCTTGGAAATGACGACTCTTGCTCATACATCTACAAATTGTATGTCATACCAGAGATCCAGTAGATTCAAATTTGAACGATTTGCAATTAAGTTAGATTCATCCGCAGGTTTAATGAATTTTCTCTGCGACTTGCTCAGTACTATATGGCAGCTAATATTCCGCTAAGTCATCCTTATCTTTCAAGAATAATTTGAGAATTGAAGTCCATTTTATCTCTGTCCGTGGAATTTGCATTAATATCTTACCTCATGTATTAAGGGGTAGGAGGTTTAATGAACCGATGGCAATAATCACTAATTTCCGGATAGGGATCAATTCAAACAGTCTGCCTCCTCCTATATCAAAGCAGGGCATCATTTCTCCTCATAAACCGTCTTTCAATTTATTATGGCATTTGCTGAGAGCACTAAAAAAAGAATATTGATTTAACACTCTCTCGACACGGGATGGGACGAAAGTAATTAATCAACTTCTTCCTCCGGTGCCATTACTAAAATTCCAAGTATTAAGGATAGTTCCTTATCAATAATTCTTTATGACCCAAACGTTTCGAGGAATCGCTATTTATGGCTCTCATCGCGATGACTTCTTCTGAATATTTTGCAAAGTCTTTGTAGAGCTGCCTAATAAATGGAGTATCTGAGTTACTCAGCAAAACTCTACAATTTCTATCTGTTAATATTCTAAAAATGTCCGCAAGGTCCTCTTGATCCTTACCTGTGAATCCAACATGAGTGTATTTTGTAAAATAAGCAGTCTCACTTGCTGGGCTATAGGGGGGATCTAGGTAAACGAAGTCTCCCTCTACTGGGTATTTGGAAAGTACATCTTTGTAGTTTTTCAGTGTTATGTTTGCCTTAGATTGTCGTAGAGCGATACTAACTCTCCGTAGATTGGTACTGTCACAAATGACCGGTTTTCTATAGCGTCCAATCGGAACATTGAATTCACCTTTACCATTCACTCGATAAAGACCATTATAGCAAGTTTTGTTTAGCGCGATGAACCTAGCTGCTCTTTCAATAGCCGTTCTAGGAGGCTTTGCTCGTAATTCATAGTAGTATTCTTCATGAGACTTGTTAAACTCTTTCTCATGACGTTCTAGAAGAAGAATTAGCTCCTCAACCTTATTTTTTACAATTTTATAGGCATTAATCAAATCTTCATTAGTATCAGACAAATACGATATGAATCGAAGATTTTTTGAGGAGAGGTAGTAGAACATTGCACCTCCCCCCAAAAATGGTTCAAAATATTGATTGAAAGTGGAGGGGATATGCTTATTCAATGTCCGGAGTAATTGTGTTTTTCCGCCTGCCCATTTCACAAAGGGATAGCAAATATGATTGTACTTGTATTGTTCTGATTCGCTTCTCGAATGCTCAGCATGTTTTTGTTGTAGCATTAATTAATGAATCTGTTTGAAAGTAATATCTCAAGCTTTTTATCTATTATGTGGTGACCAGTCAATAAGTATCGTCGATAATATATTCACTTGAACCTTAAAGGACGCAAATAGCACCTTAGGATATCTTATTCGGATAGAATTGCCATTATAGCTGGGACTAAATTTGAAGTCATACTCTACCTGGTGGATCTAAGTTGTAACTGTATTGGAGTCTGTAAAAATGTCGAGCCCATATAATTTTCATAAAATAGTTTGTACTAGAATGATTCACAGTTGTACTCGTTATTACGACTTCCAGTCTTATATTGCAGAAATTACATTTTTTTCATAATCAATAACCTTTGCATTTATTTTCCCCAGTACCGATCCATCATTAGTAATCATGTTTTTAATGAATTGGTCTGCGATTATTATAACCTCGTCGAATTTATTATTTGTAAGAAATTCTTTAAAGGATTCTACGAAACTAGGGTAATCATTTGTTTGATAGGTCATCAATTTCGCGGTTAAATTATGTGCTGCCGGAAAAATATCAGATATTTCTGCAGGTATAATTCCCAGAAATCGATTATAAGTACACAGTTGAGCATCTGGGAATTTCTTAGCTAGCTGCTTAAAATCTTGTGTTGAATAGAACGGATGAAGGCCATGCTCTGGATATAAAATGAGAGTGCTAACACCCTTATGTCTTATCCTCGATCTAAATTTAGATACCATCTGCCTAAAGTGGACGGCCTCTGGCCTAAACTGATCTATTGGATCAAATAAGAAAATAGCCTTTTGTTTGAAGAGAGGTGTTCCTTGTCTCAATAACTCTGAGGTCTTTAACATCTCCACGGCATCCATGAGTTTCGGGTGAGCTCGGGATTTCTGAATGACATATTCCCACAACCTCCCGTCCACTATCGCCTGTTTTACAGAGTTGACTTCTGATTGCAGGATATACAAGTTATGCTTGGCAATTTCAGTAGTTCTTGTCTCTTTATCTTTTTCAAGTAACTCTTTTGCACTATATTTGGTACAGATAGGGCAGTGACACGGTAAGTAAACTAGATCATCAAGTCTTGCGGTCCCGTTTGAATGCATATATCGATTATCTTTGGCATACAGTATGTAGGATGCGGAATCAAACAGGTCGCAGCCTAACGCGACCGCCAACGGGATCGTGAGGGGATGTCCCGCACCAAATAAATGAATTGGCTTGGTAGGTACAACACTTTTCACTGAGGCGATCATCTGGGCCAGTATCAAAAATTCATATGCTTCCATGACCTCAACAGGGCTTCCCAACGCCATAAGGGTAAATCCGATTTTATCAAGTTCGCTTGCAGAATATCGAACCAAGTCCAGATGTTCAGCGCCTTGAATGGGCCCCGCCCATATTTGCTTGTACATTTGGGTCTCTTTTTTGTTGTGGCGAGGCTCCTCATCATTTGGATTTTCCTCTAGCATAACGCGAAGTGTATCTTTTGCATTTGTTAGCGTTTGTTCAACGTAATTCTTAGCTGTGTAATAATCTAACCCATAACCAGTAGGTTTGTCAAGCGGAACACAAATATCACTTCCAATGTCCCTTTCGAATTGTGCAATAACTTCAGCTTCAATATCAATGGATCCATACTCTAGTACTTGATAGCCGCCTGAATCAGTCATTACAACCCCATCAAAATCTACAATTTCATGGATGCCTTTCTTTCGCGCTGTATCTCCGTAATGTTCTAATGCGATATATGCATTGGTAATAATGGCATCAAAACCCAAGCTTTTTAGGAATTTTGGACTAATAGTCTGATGTACTGGGTGAACGACAGGTACAAAAGCGGGAGTTTCGATAACTCCGTGTGGAGTTTGTAACCTTGCTATACGAGCAGCCAAGTCAGTGTATCCTACCTCGAAGGCGACAGGGGACCGGGATAATTCATAGGGGCTTGAAATAAACTCCAAAGGATATCTACAGAGTGATAAATATGCGGATACTATAATAAAAGAATACCCTGTATGAGGATATCGGATATAGCCTTTTGCTCTTTTTCCGCCAACTCATAGATTAATCACTATTGTCAATAGCCAATAAAAGTCATAATGACAGAATCCAATTTCAGATTATTCATATCGGGATATAGTGCGGTCACCGGGATTTGAATTCCCGCTCTACCATTTTTACAGAATAGAGTCCCGGGTTACGGGCTGACCTCGTATACGTGACATACATGGAAGGCCAGTGTCCTAACCAAACTAGACGATGACCGCGCTACACATAGTAGCCGACTTTGGTGGATATTAAATCTTAACTAAGACTTAAATGAATTCAGACTTAGACCAGTTAACAAAATTTAGACGTAGACGACAAGGGACTCATTTATTCTAATATCTAAAGCGATTGTAAAGGAGTCAAATTATCATGCTTCTTACGTTCACTTAGTACAATATGTAGGCAATAGGATGTGACATATCATATTAATAAAAAGAAAGAAGGTATGAAATTAATCTGACTAAAATCAATAGTTTTTGGTTTAAGTCAAGTAATGAAGGACCAATATTCATTAATGTTGTTAAGGTAAGATGTATTTCAAAAGGTCTGCCGACATTAATGACACAACCACGATTATCTAGACAGAAAAAAGACCTGCCATAATCTTAATCAAATGCAGTATGTTTCAGTCCGTAGCCTTCATAATAATAAGTGTATTATTATCGATTTTGGCAATCAAATTTTCTCCTGGTTTAAAGGGAAATAGACTGTCTTCCACAAAAGCCTTTTCTAAAAATATTGAGTGCCTAAATGTTGGCTTTCCGGCCGTAGATTTCGACTCTACCTTGTATAATTTGGTTCTGGTATGGGAAACCACTATTACGTCTCCCTTGTCCAGAGTATATAAGTATATACTTCAAGTTACCGTCATAGACATGCCTATGTATGTACATATACGAGAGTTCAATGTATATACCTGGCAAGTAAATAAGTGTTCTATTAATTCATGCTACTATAATTTCAAGATACGGATGTCCGCAGGCAATGATAAATTCATGATTTTTGAAGTGAAGTTGCCTACGATCTAGATCTTTCTTCTGGGAACATACGATTAAGTACAATGTCAATCGCCTTATCCATTGTCCTTCTTTTATAGTGTTCTAAACCTTTTCTTGGTGCATCCAATAACTTTTCTTCTTCGACCTCTTTGACCGGTCTATGATCCAGAGCACCTTCGAACTGAATTCGATACCCTTTAAGTTTTGATAAAACGACAGAGTCATAGATTTCTCTGAGCCAGACAGAACCTATGAAGTACAAATAAGGGGGATTGGTTCTGCTTTTTATAAACGCTAACACACGATCAAAACACTCGGTAACATTTTTCGAAAGATAATCCTTGGCTACTATATTTTCCTTAACTCCAGCTTCCACTAACTTGTTTGAAACATAATCTCCATCATGTTGGTTACCAACAACCCAGATCACTGTTTTCTTTCCATCAGGCTTTGATTGCTCAATTATTTTATGAATATTCAAGCATAGCTTAACGCGTTCGTTTACATAATCTGGAATTCTATTCTGCTCTACTGGATAGGTTTGTCTATAGATCGCATAAAGAATAATGAGGTTTCCATGAGTAAAGCGATACTCTGACAAATATGTCTGTATTCATAGGTTGCACATTTATACATTGTCTAAAGAGGCTCGAAATTGGCTTGCTGGAGGGGATTAAGTATATGCTAAACTGAAGAAGAATTAACGAAAATGACTTATGCATGTGTTCACATCCATAAATCATACCTTACACAATTGCTATTTGTAGCATCTTCTTTAAAAAACGCGGGGATAGGGTACTGTATTTTTGAAATGCGCATTTCAAAAGAAGATCGGAAAGACAGAATTCAACTCATTAATAGCCCATCTAATCCACGTCCATATTTAAAATACTTTTTACTTAATTATTTTCTATGAATATGATATCATGGTCATGAGTATTATTGTTATAACAATTCATAATGAATTCATAGACACTTGCAATTTCTAGTCGCCTATTCCTTGTCAACGTAGTTTGAGATATCAATACCATCACTTCCAGGTATTTGTGCAATTTCAAACCTTTCTTTAGGTTTAAGGAGAGTAGCCGTTGCATCTATTCCTACTTTGGCTGTGACCATATTATCCTGGTCACTTGACGGATCCAGACTCGATCCTTTGGCGTTAGTAATTATGACTAATCCACTATTTGCCTGACACCTAGTTGAGAAAGCATATTCTACAGCGACAGGATTTCTTGGATCGATATCCTCATCTACCACGATAGCTATTTTGAGTGAAGGGTGCGAAGCGAATGCTGCTATAATAGCATTTTTGGGTTCACCCTCAAGGCGCTTACGAATTTGAATTACAGCATCTAACCAGTTACTACCCCCCTCTGTCAGGTGGACAGCCAATGTATTAGGAACGACGTTTTTAACTGCATCAAGCATTTTAGCTTCAATAGGCAATCCCATTAATAGGCGATGCTCGGAAAAACCTGGTAAAATATCGTAATACACTGCATTGTCCCTAAAGCATATTTTGTTCAATTCAAATACTGGCTGTTTGCGCTTCATGTCATATGTTCTTAACATTTCAACCATCCACTCTTCATGAGTAACGTCTTTGAGAATTTTACCTTCAAGTACAATTTCAGCATGAGCAGGAATTAACAATTGAGTGTAGTCACTTTTGGACAATGTGAGTTTACCATCAAGCAAAGAATTTGCAATTTCCATCTCATCAATACCATAAGCGGCCTGATAGGCCGCAGCAATGCTTATTGCCGGATGAATGCCGATCGCAATTGATACTTTCAGATCCTCATTATTTTCTTTGGCGGATAAATAGCATCTATGTAAATGCCTTCCTTCTACCATCCTAATGGCCATATGATTTGGATCCAGTCGCAAAAGTCTATGAGTAGAAGAATTTTGATTTCCACTTTGAGGATCTCTAGCAAAGACTACCGATGATGTAATATAAGGGCCGGCGTCTTTCTCAAAATGAGTAATTATTGGCAAGTCCATTAAATCAGTAGAACAATTGTCATGAAAAGAAGCTTGTCCTGAAACCATATCTGTGGGAGAGAGTTTTGATATAGTTGAAGTTATTCTAGCATGGATCTGCTTCTCGTCATTTACTCCTAATCCCAGGCAAAACCTATTGCGAGTCCCCAACACGTTGCAAACCACGCTCATCTTACTACCCTCTACTTTTTCGAACAAAACTGCTTGCTTTCCTTCAAATTTACTTCCTACAGCAGAAAGCTCAAACCTCGGGCTCACAGTTTTCTTTATCCTTACAAGCTCGCCCGTTTCTTCTAGGTAGCCGAGAAAATTACGAAAGTCATCACTACCACCGGCGACGCTTGATCTCTGTTTTCCTGTCGTCTCCAATATGTTTTCCCCCAACTACATTCATAATCTCTCCCATAATTGCCTTCATATCCTCTAGGTTAAGTTGATTCGTACTATAAAATGACACAATGCAAATTCCATTTATCATTAAAGATACCTTTTCTGAAATCGTATTGATAAACACAGAATGGTACTTACTGGGAATTACTGTAGCTGTATTGCTTTTGTTTGAAGCAGCTATTGAGACAGCCAACGATCCTATCCTGTCGATCCCTTCTGCCACAAGGATAAACAATCCATTCTCAAACGAAACACACTTCAAGATGAATGATTTCTGACTTTCAGTTACTATTTTTCTTATTTCTATCCCATTTGCATCGTTCATTTTTGAAATCGGTCTATTTCAGAGGGATGGACATTGGCTTGACAATGCGGGGGCCCTGTATAGTTTTTTTTGCTCTTAGTTTAGCCTTATACTTTAGATTGCGGGGTTTTGTTCTTAATCGGTAGCCGCAACAAGGACACCATAGGCCATCCCATTTAATGAATATCTCGCAAATTTGGCAACGTTTCTGTCCACTAGCGTATCGACCGGAACCTACTGGTTTTTGTGCTTTGTGACGAATGCAAATCCCCTTACAAGTCATTCTTTTGCCAGGTAAAACTTTCCTACCTAAGGTATATGGCCTTAAATAGTATTTAAATATAGTTAGGTTATTTATGATCAAAATGTGCCTGTATTATTGTGAAATTAGAAATTTGTTCAATATATCGCAATAATCTTGATTAATTGCGCCCCATATTAGAGTACTCTAGATTTTCTTGGTATACTTGCTGTTTGTTTTTATCCTATTAATAGAATTTTAAGAATGGGAATTTCAATAATTCATTTCTTCACTTACCTTTTTTCACGTAAAGGCTCGCTTCTGCTTGTTCACAGTGAGCTTTAGCTTACGATTGACAAATCTAATTCATATTATCTGTGGATATAGCGGTTGAATGGACTTGAATACTCTGCCATTTCTATGAGCTATTTTCCTAGCAGAATATATGTCCCTTAAGCCACGCCTGTTTTTCCCTGTATTGTGTGGTAATGAAGTTCCCCACTCGTCTACTATTTCGATCTCCACTAAACTATCAAACCTTGATTTTAGCAGCGTTGCAATATGTCTCGCCATATACAGATCACCGTCACCAATTCTTACGGTTTTTTTCTTTGAATCAATGCCATCTATTAAAATAGATATTAGATGCACCACTCTTGAAGGTGATGTCTCAACGAAACACCCTATTTCGTTGTGCATGTATATGACTGAGATCCCTATCCTTTTGCCTGGATCAACACCTATAATCAACATATCTGAATAGCAAAATTTCACGCTGCAGCGAAGAATTTTGGCCTTCATAAGAATGGGTAATTTCTCTAGATCCGTATCCAGAAGAATGTCTTTTCGTTTGAGGATTTCTGCCTCGTCCTTCGTTGTGATAACTACCTTAGAATCAGAGAGCGCCGCTTCTTGAGGGGAGAGCGACTCAAACTGCAGGTTCATTACTTTTAAAGCATTTATGATTTTGTAATATGAGCGGCCACAAACAGTGGCAACCGTAACTTTGTGCTGCAAAACATCCCTGATCAGGGGCGTTTCATCAAAGTTGATTAGAGAAAATTCCTTTTTAAACCTTATGGATGATGGCTTGTCACAAAGCCCAATAACAGTGTAGTTTCTTCATATTATACAAGATTAGCATGCATTTCTAATACACCTGCTTCCCACTAATGAAAATAGTTACGGAATCTGTTCTGCTGGATTTTGAATACTTTCATTCGGTTTGCTTTTTCCCCCAGAGAGGGGTATGACCGAGCCCTTAACAGTCATTTTAACGATCTTATCTGCTATTGTATCCGATAAAGAATCAATATTCTTTCTAATTCTTGCAAGATTTTCTTCTGACTCCTTGGTAATTGTGACCGATTCTGCTTCTGCCTCCGTCTTGGCCCTATTAGTGATCTGTTTTGCCTCTTCTTGGGCAGCGGAAATTATCTGCTGTTTCAATTTCTCAATTTCGTCGTGCGACCAATTTACCATACGCTTTTTTAGTTCTTCGACCTTGGAATTAACTACATCTATATTGCCTTCGAGTTC
>JAATVT010000156.1 GCA_014523685.1 Nitrososphaerales archaeon TH5893 | reverse complement strand
TCACCGAATCTCGTCAAACCATTGATGCCAAACGGCAACGGCTCAACTTCCAAGTTAAACCTGCCAAGCATCGAGTCCACGACTAGTTCGTTCTCTTCAGGAGCAAAGGAGCATGTGGAATACAATATTATTCCACCAGGCTTCAATACTAGCAATGCTGTTTCAAATAATTTTTTTTGAATTTGTGAATATTCAGCAATACCATCTGGGTTTCTACCGGATCTTCTCGAGATATCATTCCAGATCATACCCTCACCGCTACAGGGCGCGTCGAGAAGGATACGATCGAAACGGATACTCAAGTTAGGGCAGTTGATAGCATCCATCTGATAGATAGACGTATTCATGACTCCGCATCTGGCGATATTAAATGATAACGATCTTATTCTACGAGGGCTGGCCTCCGCCGCTATAATAGAGCCCGTATTACGCATTTTTTGAGCCATTAGCGTGGTCTTGCCTCCGGGAGCGGAGGTCATATCTAAGACCCATTGATTTGGTTGTATATCAAGGGCTTCTACGGCCATACATGATGTAATATCTTGGATGTAATAGTATCCAAGTAAATATTCTCTGGTTGCTCCTATAGAGATATGGGCGTTGCTAGCGTTTACCTCAAAAACGTCGGTTAACAGGGTCATCCTTAGTTCGAACCCTTTTGGCGTGAGCCGAGCTATGAGCTCTTTGCTCGTGATTTTCAATGTATTGGTCCTGATATACTTTGGGACTGGCTCTAGCATCTTTTCTATCAGATTCTCCGTGTTTGGAACGAAGTGCATGAATCTAT
Source organism: Nitrososphaerales archaeon TH5893 (assembly GCA_014523685.1). Taxonomy (GTDB): domain Archaea; phylum Thermoproteota; class Nitrososphaeria; order Nitrososphaerales; family Nitrososphaeraceae; genus TH5893. Next base: position 7,614 of record JAATVT010000156.1, on the reverse strand, counting down.
TTAGTATCCATTCGTCATAGCCGTATTTTTCAGCGAGATAAAGAGATCTTTGTGTGGGAACGAATGTTATTGTTTTCAAGCTCGCAGCCTTTTTCTTTATCATGAAGTCCTCTCCTTCTTTAATGATTAGATTCCTGTTTCTACAACCCCGCGCATACTAGGTAAACAATAATCAGTTCAATCGGTCTAAATAAAGTTCAGTGATAGTTTAACATCTCCTAACTTCCCTGGCCAATCAACAGTTGATTCAAGATTCACTCTAATTATTGACCTTGGGATGATTCCTGGACTATATATGGCAGTATAAAGTCATTATTCTTTACTGCCTTCCAAGCATCATTTTTTGTACTTGTGTCCTAGCAGTAACCCTCCTTCTGTTTTAGGCGGGATTTCGCTGAGCAGCCAACCTGAGCAAGTGCAGGACCTTTGTGCTCGATTTGGCCTTGCTCCACTCGGGTCGGCATTTTCATTTCAGTATCAGTTGATTTTCAGGCCATCTAGGCCATCATTACGTATTTATCCTGACTGAATATTTTTCTGTTCCGTAGCCAGCCGTCTCCGACTAATCATCGCTGATTCGAGTGCCTGCGCTGAGGGAGGAGTTTCCTCTCTTTCGAGTGACCCGCTCACTAGCTCGCAAGTACAGATTCAGGTAAGAAATATTGTCTAATAAAGGTGTCCAAAATACTCTCGCTCAGTTTCCGCAATCGATTTCAAGCTATCGGCATTAAGATAATCATGCAACAAATCATTGTTCAACTTCAAGAATGTAGGTCCCCACTTGAATTTGTTTAATAGCTCGGTAGCTCTGTCCTTATGACCTAATATAAATAAAGAGCCAGCAAGGGCCTCCACACTCGAAAGCTTTCCTATCTTGGCATAATTTGTGGGGTTCGCTGCGAGCATTGCAGGTAATCGCCTATGTTTTCCGTGTCTTAAGCCTCTGTATCGTGTAAAAATGTATCCTGCTCTTTCCCACGAACAATCAATAGCGCATATCGAATTGCAAAATATACAACTCTGCCGGGATAATGTTTCGCTAGAAAGGGGATCTAGCAGGACCGTATTATGACCAATGTACCGAACTTGTTCCGCCAAACCAAACCTAACAAGTTTAGCGGCAGTACACTTATTGGGATCATCTTGCCCAAACATGTACACACATACTTTCATGGGTGTATCTATGAACTTGAATGTATAGAAAGGTGATAATAATGTTATAGCGCAAGTGTATTCAACAGTTAACTACACGTTCCAGTACAAAGTTATAAGCGAAACCAATGAATGTCGTGATTAAACATTGCAGAATTGTAGTTTAAGGCAAGAAGGCGCTAGAGGCCATTCCTTCAATTGCTTCAAAGTAAGAATCAACATCCATCTCTGTTACCTTTCCTTGATCGACATTTATGATATATATCATATGTAAGTGGCTGTTAAGAATTTCACCAAAGCTAATTGGTGGGTTACGATAATATCTATCGCATAAATCTTTAACCTCTTTCATGTCCTCCTTGGCTCGGTCTCTTGGAGGCCGTCTAAATATTTTCGGAATTGGAAGTATACTCACCGGAGTTGTTGCAAGAACGAACTGACTGGCAAATTTGCTATACCTTGCTATTTTACTTGCTACCCGCGCTGAATAATAGGATAGGGGATCCAAAGCGTGCTCAGGCGGAATAAATCCTGTCTCTATTTCCACTATAGCCTCCCCCTCACCTTTCGTGGCATAAAGATCGCAAATTAGAATTTCATTCAGCTGCCTTTCGACATCCACAGCATATCCGTACTTTATCAGATGCCTAGCACATACAAGTTCCATTGCAGAATGATTAATTTTTACGATGTTCCTCTTGTACAGCTCTATCAAGCGAAACTTCACAAAATCCATCCTCTTGATAATCTCACCAGATCCTCCTTCTGTCATTTTGTCTGACAAATTGGTTACGTCAGCAGTAAAGCGCTCTAAATCCAATTATTGCTAAAACTAATTGCTAGTTCACTTAAATATAAATTCGCCCCGATAGAGCAACCTTAAAAATCTAGCCTGATAAACATCTTTTGGAAAATGACTACCATAAATAAAATTACTATTCTCGGTTCGGGAGTTATGGGACACGGAATTGCTCAGGTGGCTTCAGCTGCCGGCTACAATATTGTACTCCGTGACATTGAGCAAACTCTTCTGGAAAACGCAATGAATAAGATCAAATGGTCACTTGGCAAACTGGTAGAAAAGCAAAAGATTTCTCAGGATGATGCGAATTCGGTCTATGGTAGAATAACCCCAGTAGTTGATTTGAAGAAGGCTCTTCAGGATTCTGACCTTCTGATAGAGGCCGTGCCAGAAGACTTGGAGCTAAAAAAGAAAGTCTATGCCGAAGTAGAGAAATATGTTGAGGATAAAACTTTATACGCTTCAAATACCAGTACCCTGCCAATAGGTGAGTTGGCTTCCCTAACTAGCCGACCTTCTCGCTTTATAGGACTCCATTTTTTTAATCCACCTCAGCTAATGCCTCTTGTAGAAGTAATCCCAAGCCGTTTTACCGATAACGACACAGTTAGCATAACTTTAGATTTAATCAAGAAGATAGGCAAGGATCCTGTCCTCTGTAAGAAGGATGTTGTCGGTTTCATTGTAAATAGAATATTTATCCCCTTGGTTCATGAAGCAGCATATTGTCTTGAAAGAGATAACGCAAAAATGACGCAAATAGATTCTGCGGTAAAATTCAAGATGGCTGCTCCGATGGGCATTTTTGAACTCGCTGATTACACAGGCCTAGACGTCATTCATAAGGCAAGTAATGAAATGGCATCCAGAGATAAAAAGGTCATTAACCCTAATCCACTTATAGAAAGACTCTTTAGTGAAAAAAAATTTGGACAAAAGTCTGGAACAGGATTTTACGACTATAGTGGAGAGGACAAATACGGGCGAATAAAATTGAGCGAAACGGAGGCAGAGAATTACGACCCTATAACACTTGTCGCAATTGTTGCTAACAATGCCGCATGGCTACTTTCAAATGGCGTATGCGATAGAAATGACCTTGATAAGGCTCTTAGACTAGGCATGGGTTTTAAAAAATCCCCGTTTACCTTAGCGGAGGAATTTGGGCTAAAGAGAGTAGTGTCAACGCTAGAGAGCCTATCAAACAAATATGGTGAATTTTATGAACCCGATATTTTGCTCAAAAAGATGTCACTCGGTTAGCCGATACCTTTAGGTCAAAACCTGCTACTCATCTCCGGAACCACGTTAGGTCACGATTCATGAAAGGAGAGTATTCAACCAGCCTAGACTGTGCATTTCTAAATATCAAAAGATACTGCAAAGAATTTGGTATATCAGATCGAGATAAAGCCAGAGGCAAAAAGTCTCTGAAAAAAGGATAACGACAACAATAATAATATGGCAGATGGATTTTCGTCATATGGATCATCGGGTCAAGGATATTTCGCTTGCAGAGCTTGGGAAAAAAAAGATAGACTGGGCAGAGGCCCATATGCCTGTTCTTATTTCATTAAGAAAAAAATATGAGGATTCTCAACCACTTAAAGGACAAAGGGTGGCGGGGTGTTTGCATGTTACAAAAGAAACAGGAGTGTTAGTTAGAACTCTTAAGGCTGTGGGAGCAGAACTATCGTGGTGCGCATGTAATCCATTAAGCACGCAAGATGACGTTGCGGCTTCCATAGCTATGGATGAGAGAATCTCCGTCTTTGCCGTTCGGGGAGCCTCAACTGAGCAATATTATCAAGACATTCATTCCGCAATGAGTATTAGGCCGAGCATAACGATCGATGACGGTGCAGACCTAACCGTAGAAATGCACAAGGAAATTGATGGTCTTGCCAGCACAGTTAGGGGCGGCACTGAGGAAACCACTACAGGTGTTGCCCGGTTGAGGGCGATGGAAAGATCTAAAAAATTAAAATATCCAATTATAGCCGTGAATGATGCAGAGACTAAACATGATTTCGACAATTATTATGGGACAGGTCAATCTGCTTTAGATGGCATTATTAGGGCAACAAATGTTCTAGTTAGCGGAAAAAATCTTGTAGTAGCAGGTTATGGCCACGTGGGAAAAGGGATAGCAAAGAGAGGCTCAGGATTTGGTGCTAACGTCACGGTAACCGAAGTGGATCCGATAGCAGCGCTTAAGGCAAAACTAGACGGCTATTCTGTCTCCACCATGGTTGACGCTGCTACTACAGGTGACATATTTGTAACCACCACTGGATGTAAAGATGTAGTAAATGAGGAACATGTAAGAAGAATGAAAAATGGGGCTATACTAGCGAACGCAGGACATTTCAATGTTGAAATATCGATGGATGCGATTGACCGCAGCTCGGTGAGTAAGGAAAATATCAATGAGCACACTACACAATTCGAATTGAGTAACGGTAACAAGATTTATCTGATAGGAGAGGGTAGGCTAGTCAACCTAGCTGCCGCCGAAGGACATCCTTCTGAAGTTATGGATATGAGCTTCGCAAATCAATTTATGTCAGTTCTGAAACTAGCTCAAACCAAATCAAAAATGGAACCAATTGTCTATGATATAGAAAAGTCTCAAGACCAAGAAATTGCTTTCGCCAAGTTGGCGTCTATGGGAGTGAAAATAGACAAGTTAACAAGTGAACAGAAAAATTACATACAAGGGTATAGCGAAGGGACCTAACAAGAAAGTAATCACTTTTTTAATACGTGTCATAAAAAATTATTAATATTGTGTGTGCAAAGTTCGTATTGCACATGATGTGTGTAAAGAAGGTATAAAAGAGGAGAAAAATTGTTTCTAAAGGCTTTGGATGGGTGGTCTAGCATGGTTATGATACCTGTCTCACACACAGGTGGCCGAGAGTTCAAATCTCTCCCCATCCATTTTTATTTTGTAGCTCCCAATTTCAGATGCTATCCAGCATTATTTATGATACTTAAGGTGACCACACTTTTTTCATTCATTATCACTGGGTGGTTTGGTATTACGTCAGGATCAACATTGTAAAAGCTACCGCAGCCGCGATGGCAAGAAAAATCTTTGTGAGATTCATAGACCTATCCAGGGATTGTGAATAATCATCGAATTGCCCTTTTCCCATCAGTTTGACATTAGATTCTACAGACAACAACTTATAGGAACATTGTTTGATTTCCGCAAATGACTCAGCTGCCAATTGTCTGTAGTGCCCTGCTAATTCCTTCCTGCTAGTAATGCTCCCCAGTGAATAGTATCCATGTCGTGTTCTTTTGCCTGACGTTGAATGGGTATCAGAGGTGCAGATTTCAATCATGTTAAATCCGTGGGATTTCAGATCAGATATAACAGCAGCTCGAACTTGGTTTTCCATATTATTTGAATCTGCCCATCCTATGGCATACTTCTTATTCATCACTTCGAAGGCTATAACACCTAACCCCCCCTGACCTAAATCCTCTTTTTCCTGTACGTGAAAATTATCTTCTGCAATACATTTATCGTCCTTCCCACTGAAACGATATTTAGCTGCGAATCCCACCCCAAATCGATATTGTACAGAAACCTTGATCTTGTCAAGAGCTTCCCGTGCGCACAAGATCAAGTCATGCTTACCATCTGCTGACAACGGTCCTCCCATTGCGTTATGACTGTCGATAGCAAGGATTTTTGAAAATCCCAATTTGCTTGCGTAATCTTGAAGATTTGAAGCAACTTCAGGAGGGATATCCTCCATCCCTTGTGATCTAGTAGAGAGTATGATTAGACATACTCTTCCGAATGCAATGGCTGTAACTATGAAGTCACCTTCTTGGATCTGGATAGGCTCTGTGCAAATAGACCCCATGTCGAATACAAAAGGGGTGGAGAAAGAATTGAGATAGTTTGTTAGTTCTTTTTTTGAAGGTATATTAAATGAATGGTCAGATGCGCTATGAACTACAAGTGCTCGTGTTGAGAAAATTCTCAACAATTCATAAGGTAAATTGCTTCCTCCAATTGGTTTGAATGGTCCAGGATGAACACCTGGTATCACAAGAGAAATCTCTAATTGATTCGAAGTATTAGTATAAAACTTCATTATGTAGCTTGTTACATTTTTTACTTCTGCTCTGGCTTCTACTATCTCTTCCATCCTATCTCCCTTTTGCTCCGTCCAAGCGGACAAGAAGGCTTGGAGTAGATTGAAAGTGCTTAAAACATATGGTCGACCAGCCTTATCGGCCAGGATAGACCATATTACAGCCCAAATAACAAAAAAGCTACTAATAATAAGAGCATGTGAGTATTTAAGAACGATATCGTAAAACCCCGAAGGAGCAAGCAAGATAACTAAAAACAAGACAGGTCCAATAAAAGAAACACAGACGGCTCTTACCAGTCCTGCACCAATGACAGATGTGAAAATACTAATCCTGAACCCCACTACAATTAACATGCCTTCTAAAAGATAGATATCGGAGTCGCTCTTGTAGCCAAATAAGGAATCAAAGGCAATTCCAACCGCAAGGACAATCAGCCAAAGCAGGTTTCCAAATGCCGCTACATGATACATTTTGGAAATCTTGTTTGTGGGTGCTCCGTGTAAGGTTAGATAATCTAAAAAACTCAGAGCGAGTATTGCTATTATACCATAAACTAGGGATACAACATAATTTTTTACCATCCCATCTAATCCGTACAAAAAAGATAAAGTGACAATAAGTGCCGCCGAAGCTATCGAAATAGAAACGGATATCTTGTATGAAGATGGATTTAGTCGGGTGATCGTCCATCTTTTGTGGATATTAGATACACTGTCCGGCCGAGAACTAACCATTAGCCGGTCTCAGCAAACTTAGACTGGGAATATTATTCTTAATAGAATGGAAATACCAATCAAGGCTCCTGTTATTCCAAGTACGATTTCCGGTCTAACTTTAAATCCTCTTGTTTCATCCTCGAAGAATCTTAAGAGTCCTGCACTAGATGCTGGAAGAGGAGCATTTCTCTTTTTGCCCATTGTCTATTCAATTATCTTGTTGGCGTATTAAATACATTACGGGACTAGATAATTATGGAAGGTTGTTTGGCAATATTTAGTATCGGTTTCGAAAGGCTACCCCAAATTTTCGGTATTTCTGCTACACTTTTTCAGATGGGCACCAGCGCAGGAGACTAAGTGAAAGGAATAAGTCTTGAAAATAAATCACACTTGAGCCCAGTAAGTCATTATAAGAAGAATAGAAAAATAATAAGCAATAATAAATTGGTAAGGGGCCAAATCTATAATCGTTCAATTTCTTTTACTTTTTGTAACAATCCCAGCCAAATCCTTATGGTTTCAGCTTTTCGTCTCAGTAAGTCTGGACCTTCTTCTCCATTAATACTATTTAATTCACTAGAAACCTTTTCGATTAGCAAGAGGCTTATATTTCGCAAGCTCTTTTGCTCCGTGCTGTCTTTGTCATGCAAAAATGTCTGTTCTTCGCTATCTTGTAAGGCAGGCGCTATCTGTTCTAAGTCGCTCCGATGATTACTGATATTCTGTTTTGTGGATCTTTCAAAAAGTTCGTGTGGGGGTCTTGAATCGGTAGCCTCCGTAACTTTATTTCTCTCTTGAATGTTAACCTGTTGATTCTCC
>JAATVT010000155.1 GCA_014523685.1 Nitrososphaerales archaeon TH5893 | reverse complement strand
GGGACTTCCCTCTGGGTACGGCAGAGACTTACAGGAATTAAAACCAGAACTAATTAGATCGTCCTGCTTAGTCCGAGACAGCTTGCGCATCCTTACCGGCCTAACATTAGAGCTAAAAGTAAACGTCAAAAGGATGAGGGACGCAGCACATGACAGCTACGCTATCTCTACAGATATTGCAGAAAGACTAGTTCTAGAAAAGGGAATTTCTTTCCGATCTGCACATTCTATTGTAGGTTCTTTGGTGAAGAAAGCTGTATCAAAGGGGAACGTTCGTTTGTCAATGTTAACCCGTCCTGAAATTCGTAGCGTACTGAAAGAAATCAATCCTCCAACTGATCTTCCTGATATGTATACTATAATTAGAAAGTTGAACCCAGAAAAATCGATAGAATTGCGGCTCTCCTCTGGGTCGCCTTCTGCATCTGAGCAACAAAGACTGTTTAGCCTCGCAGTTGATAGGAAAAAAAAATATGAGCAACAAACTTCAAGACGAGAAAAACATCTAGCTTCATCTTTGGCCCATCTCTTAAATATAGTTGAAAAATACAAGAAGAGGAAGTCGTAGTTTAAAAGGAAATCATCGTATTAATGATTTCTGTTCCCTCGAAGCCACGAACAATAGATTTAGACGACGATATCTAAATATTACACTGTTTAGGCTATCCGATGTGACCAAAAAATAATACTTGGTTGGGGTTTATCCAGGTAGGAAAATGGATAGGGAATTTACTAGCCCGGCCCAGATTCGAACTGGGGTCAAAGGCTCCAAAGGCCTCTATGCTTGGCCGCTACATTCGGCGGAACACATTTGATCCTCCACCGGGCTTACCGGGCGTTTCTGTTAGGATTTTTTAACTTTATAATGTTATGCATTTCTATTGAGGAGCGAAATTAGTTTTGCTATAGGATCCTCCATTTTCTTAACAATGCTACTTGCCCTTATTACTTGTTTATGGGCAGAGCCCCTATCGGCAACTATTTTCCTCGTTATTTTTTCTAGTCTTTCTGGTGTAGATGCTCTTTGGGCCAATCCTTGAGATATGAGGTATTTTTCAACTGAAAAGCTGATAGGTGCTATCGAAATCGTTGGCTTGCCCATAAGAGCCGCTTCTGTGGTCATGGTTCCCCCAGCTCCAATAAATATATCTGAATGAGATATCAGTTCAAGTCCATCTACCACATTAGAAATTACATTCGCCTTGTCTGAATACCTCTCAGATATCTGACTTTTTTGATCTTCATACCTACAAAGAATAGAGAAATTTGCGATGTGAGATAGATTACCTATAATCCGATCTATCATTTTAACTGTGGTGTCTTTGAACTTATTCTCTGTTATATAAGAAGCGTGAGCCTCCTCCATTCTTATTAGTACGGTTTTTTTTCGGCTATCAAGAAAGGTATTATTTTTTTGAAGACCGTAAATTCTGTCTTTTGAATCGTCTCGGGGAAGCTTTTCAAATTTTGGCAACCAAGCAATTGGATCAAGTCCTTTGTATTTGAAGATTCTTCTTCTTTGAATTCCGTGTCTTATCCAAGAAGTATATGGTATAATCCAAGGACATAACAATAAATCTAGAAGTGGGACGGAAAGCTTTGCTACAGCATAGGCATGTGGGGAATCATTAAACCCTATATTCCTTATACCTAACCCGAATGCGACCCTACAAGCTTCAGGAGATGAAAATGAAACGGCGACGTTTGGCTCAAAGGCATTAATTAAATCTGTTAATTTAAGAATTCTATTAGCGCTCTGCACCAACTTCTGACTTCGCTCTGCACCACCATGTTTTCCAACTATCTTAAGTTCGACATGCCTAATCCTAGCTAGCTCATTGGCTTCCTTGTATTCTCTTGAGGTCGAGAGGATTTCATGGTCACATTTTTTTAAAATATCTATCGCAGGTTTAAAAAACATTACTTGTTTTGGAGTCAATATGTCAAACCAGATTCTCAAGAGTGATAACATTATAAGTCTAGTAAAAAAAACCTTTTCTTTAACTCCATATCATAGCTCAGGTGGGGAAATGAAGTTCTGGAGGTTAGACCAAATTTACTATGAATAAGGATTCATCGAAAAATAAAGCTATTATTTATGGGCTTAGTACGGAGGGATACCGAATAGCATCATCGCTAGCAATTAGAGGTATGAAGGTATCCTTAGTTGACGAAGCCGCTCGAATGGCCATTACACTAAAGCCAGAAATTGCGAGCTCTTACCCAAATGTTTCATCTCTTATGGACGACGAGCCACTCCTAGAACTCGAACCCATCGATATCGCCATTAAAGATGCGTCATTCCTGTTCTTTGCGCCAAAGATTCGAAAAATAGGCCAGGAGGCTAGGACGGATTCAGTTATTAAGCTAAGGGATGCTATGCGGGCTCTAAACAAAGACTGCTCGGTTGTTTATTGTCTTCCAACGGGAATTGGTGGGAACTCCGAGAACATAGCACTGATTGAACACGTTACTGGGTTATCTGTTAACAGAAATTTTGATTATTACTACATGCCATTAACAACTGGCATACCTTCTGAGGAACTATTGGTAGGATCCATGAAATCCGGAGATGGCTCAGAGATATCGAAAATAATGAACCATCCTGACTTATTTAAAAAGTTGAACGTTATTGATATTACATCGGCGGAATTTGTTCATGCAATAAAGGTCCTAAATTTTTATAGTGGTAGGGCGAGTATCCTTGAAATCTTCAAACAGGCTCGACATAGCAAAATAAGCGAAGGGATTGGCGGTAACTTCACAGACGTTTTTCTCGACGATATATCAAATGGCCTGTTTGACCTACGAGCAATCAGCTCTTCTCTTACTGGTGCAGGACCATTAATGTATTTAGTAAACGGGACGATTAAGGCCACCGAGAGCTACATCAAGTACATGATTGATAGAATTCGAGATATATTGAAGAATCGAGATCTTAAGGCGAGTAGAATTAAAGTCGTGGTCGCATGGGGCTTGGATTTAAATGAAATGAGGGGAGATAAGATTGAGCTCATGTACGCTCTTGAATCCAAGTTGAAGGATTACATAGGCGATGTGGAATTACAGTATGGGTCTAGGATAGAGTTATATCCTTCTGACAAAACGATGATAATCATTGCGTGCTCAAGGAAAGATCTTGAAAATCTCAAAGTTAAAAGTAGTCACGTATCTGATTCCTTAATCATGCAAGCTGATCCTGCATGTCGTGTCGTTGAATAATTATATGATGCCGAAATTAGTCCTTTCACGATTTGTACGTCTAATGTGTTCCCGTAGTCGGACGAATTTGTTCTCAATTCTTTCATTTTATGCTGTACTATGGATGGCCAATTATTGCGCGACGTGACCAAATTTTCATGTTAACTGAGATAGATTGAGGAGCTACGGCCCATAATTCAAAACCTTAATGCTCTACTTAAAGTCCAGCTCGGGATGGGGGGAAACTAGTTACGTTGATTTCCACTCCTTCTGCTTTCTGTCATACTCTTTCCTTGAGTATCTTATCCTCGCTGGAGATCCGATTACAACAGCATCTGCAGGCACGTCTCTAGTGACCACAGCACCCATGGCAACTACCGCATTTCTGCCGACCATAAGACCTGCTTTAATTACTGCCCCTCCTCCTATAATGACTCCCTCCTCAACAACTACGCCAGCCATTTTGGGACTCATTGGATAGGGATCGTTCGTGAAGGTGGCTCCTGGGCCAATGAACACATTTTTTCCGATAATCGTGAGAGGAGGAATGTAAACTGACCCCTCTATGCGTGTATTTTCACCGATGCTGACCTTGTAATCTATATGTGTTAAAGAGCCGATCATTACATTGTCGCCAATTCTAGTTTCGTCTCCTACATAGGCAAAATGCCATATCTTTACATTCTTCCCGATCTTGGCCGAGTTAGAAACATATCTGGTAATACTTGGCCTCCCAAAAGACTTCTTTTTGTGCCGTCTATCCATTAGTGTCAATTTTGACCTCTTCTATATTTAGTATGGCCGTGGATCGCTAATAATTGAGTCCGGAATTCGATCTTGCCATTTCTGTAGGAACTTAAGGTCTTTGTCCCTTTCGCGCAGTTCGTCCGGAAGCATTATGGGGATTTCGTCAATAATAGGGAAGAATCTTTTACATTTAATGCAATAGAGGATTCCCTCTTCAATAATTACCTCTTCTTTTTCTTGATTAGAATCGTTCTCTTTCCTTGTATTGAACTCATAAAGCTCAAGAGGATAAAATTTGTCAATGGGACATGCCAAAATATCTAGTAAACGCTTCCTCATATCATTTCAACTCTAAATATATAGGGGATCCTGTCTTGCTGGATAGGATTGCAGCCTCTGCTACTTTTGTCACATTTGTTGCCTCTGAAGCAGAAACCATGGATTCATCGTTCTTACCTTGAATTGCGTCAATGAAACTCTTCAATTCTAATGTGAGAGGTTCTACTAGCTGCCTTTCTCGGCGCGGGGTTACCGTACGTGTGGCCTCATCAATTCTTATCTCTTGAGTAATAAAATCTCCTGAGATGATTCCCTCAGTGCAAACAGCATTAAAAGTCCTTACTTTTTTTGGTGTGATCCAATTTGATGCTATAATTGCAACCTTCTGATCTTCAAATCCGAGCATTATTGTTGCAAAGTCCTCATAGGAATGAAACTTAGCACCTGCCCGTGCAAAAACCACCTGAGGCCTGGTGTCAAACAAAAACATGGCGGTGTCAATATCATGAACAGAGGTATCGTAAATTATGCCAACATCTTTGATATGCAAGGGCATTCTATTTTCTCTGTGGAACTCCATCATCAACAAATCTCCGTAGGTCTTACTTCGTATGATCCGCTTAACGTCTTGGACTATAGGATTAAACCTCTCTATGTATCCAGATGTTAACAGAACTTTCTTTTTTTTACTTAAACTAATCATCTCCTCGCATTCTTCAGAAGAAAAAGACATTGGCTTTTCCACAAATACATTGACGCCTTTCTCAATTATTTTTTTAGCTATCCCAAAATGTGTTTTTGTAGGAGTACAAACCACACAGCCATGCAATTTCAGCTCATCGCAAAGCATTTCGTCTAAGCATGTATAATATCGCGTGTTGAATCTTGCAGCAACTTCTCTACACCTCTCTTCATTCGTATCACATACTGCGCTCAGAACCCCTTGGTCAGCTAGTACCCTGACGTGGTTTTTCCCCCATCCCCCTGCACCAATTACTGCCAGTCGCAGTTCTGATTTGTTGGACATATTACCAAACAGGAGTTAGCCACTCCATATACTCCCCTACCCTGCCACACACAATTTGGGCATACATTTCGCGAATTTTCTTTGTAATTGGGCCCTCTTTACCGTCACAGATAGGTTTGCCGTCGAGATGCGTTATACCTACGATCTCTGCCGCCGTCCCAGTGAGAAATAGTTCATCAGCCATGTAAAGCTCGGTTCTTGTGATCGGTCGTTCAACTATATTGTACCCTGATCTATGAGCTATAGTCATTGCGGTTTCCCTAGTAATGCCCTCCAAAGTTGAACTTGCAATACTAGGAGTACTTATTTTATTATTTTTTACCAGAAAAATGTTCTCCCCAGAAGCCTCGCTCACGTTCCCATGTATATCAAGCATTATGGATTCATCATAACCATTTCGCTTACACTCCTGAGTAGCAAGCACAGAATTAAGATAATTGCCGGCAGCTTTTGCTAGGGGCGGAGAGGAATTATCGTGGATTCTTCTCCATGATGAAATACATGCCCGTATACCTTCCTCATTAAAGTATCTCTCAAATGGGAAAATTATGATAACCGTATGAGTGGGAGATTCTTTGGTTATATTGAGATCTATACCATGTAATCCGACAAATGTGAGAGGGCGTATATAGCAAGAACGCTTCATCACAATTTTCTGCGCTAGTCTTAGAGTTGCATCACACAACTCCTTTACGTTGTTGCGAAGCTCAAGACAATAAATTGAGGCGGACCGATGGAGTCTCTTCATATGATCCTCGAGCCTAAAGATGAACAAGTTGTTTTCAGTACCATAGGCGCGGATACCTTCAAACACCGCGGTCCCGTAATGAAGTGAATGTGCCATAACCGGTATAGTAGCATCCTCCCACTTCACGAACTTGCCATCAAACCATACGAATTCCGCTCCCTTATTCCTCATCGATAGCAAAAACTATTCGCGGAGTATAAATATCTTCGAGATCAAAAGAATCCTTGCGTTGGAAATTTCATTCCCATGATTTTGAGAGTCTCATCCGGAGACGAGGCATACTTTTTGACAAGGATCCAATTATCCCAAATTAGCTTCGAAACTTCTACTGGGATGTCCTTTTGCCAATCTTCATCGTATCCATGAGGTTGGTAATTTGAGTTCTCTTCTCTTGCTTGAGCATACATCATCTCTTTGATTGAACTGGCAGATATTTCCAAACGATTAGCCTTCACAGGGTTTAAACGGTACAATTTCAAACCGATCCTCTCAATCCAGTCGCCGGTATATGATACGAATTTACTCTCTGAAATGTTTCTGATAATATTATTCCTGAGGAACCACGAATATGGAGATACCAGTGGAGGTAGATATTTTATATAAGGCGCACAGAACACATAATCTGGAAGTACAACAACGCCGCTGGTACTCCCAAATACTGTTTCAATCATGGCTCTTCTAATGTCATAAGAAAACGGAAAACTTCTTGTGTTAATTTCGCGTTTATGTTCTAAAAATCTTACAGGAAAAATATAGACAGTCTCATAGAGACTCTTCAGATTGGATATGATACGAATGTGCGAATTGGTGACAGGATTCAGATGGGCAAGAAGAAGTACCGCCTTTCCAAATTGCTTGTGATTCGAATAGCCCATTTATGGAATAATGAAGAACAAAAGGAGGCTAGAAGCGCGCCCCTACATTCTAGCTTCTCTTGATTTCAATTTCAATCGTGGAAACGTTCCTCGTCCTACCGTCTTCTGACTGGACTGTCTCGGAGCCAATTCTTACTTCGCCAACTATGTATCCTGCATTCTCCATTCTCTTTAGAATGATTTGAGATACATCTACAGCTCTTCCAATACTTAATCCTCTTGCCTTAATCGTTACCGAGGGTTGATTGGCAAGCTGAATAAGGGTTGATGTTACATATGCCATTAAGGGTTTCTTTCCTATGTAGACTGCGTCGCGAGTCCCTTCTCTTTGAACTTGTTGGTTTTGTCGTGGTAGATCTGACATAATCTTGTTAATCGTGCTTGGGTATTTAAATCTAAGACATTCTATAAAAAGGTGCTTCAGGTCGCATACACGATATGCCCATTACCCCTCTAGAAATGCTTGGATAGTTGTCATTTTATCAACTAACTTTCAATACCGGCATACTTTCGCAATGCCTATCGAATAGTGCTATCGCGAGCTCTTTCTTAGTGCAATCTACACAGATTTCTTGCTTAATCCATACTCGGGCCTTTGTTATGTCTGGGATTTTTTTCAATAGACATTTGATCTCAAAATTCAATCTAGTACACGAGATACCGTAATTGGCTTAAATACTTAGTACAAGAATATATTTCGAATCAACTCGTGTCTGTTAGGCGGCGTGTTCTCTTACTTTCTATCATATTCATTGCACTAGGCATTAGTGTCAGCGCCATCTTGATCGCAATAGGGGGAGGATTTTCTGGATCGCGTTCCTCAGTTTTCAACCCACCAACTCAGGCCGACTTGTGGACAGTGGGGAAGACACAGATGAATGAATTTGATCTCCAATATATAGTGACCAGCACTGTGATTGATGGGTCGAAGCTCAATTCTACGGTATGGCTTAATTTTAGTAAACTCGCCAATTCCAACTGGAATGTCTCCGTATCAATTAGAAATGACACGTACCGTCAGGACTTTGCGATACTACTTTCCCAAAATGAGCTGAGTCGAATCGGATCAGTAAATGCAGAAAAACCCTTAAGTGTATTGGATGAATCCATCTTCGCAATTAGAGACATTGCCAGAGGACCAAAATACCTCGTTGTAGGTGCCTTGTGGGACAGGGTTTTGCTTGATTCGATTGAGGTACCAGTAAAAATAACTGATAGAATGAAATTATCTACTCCTGCGGGAACTTTTGATACATACGTATTAAGCTACGATGTAGGACCGAAAAAAAGTCAGATATGGATTAACCGGGACATACCATTGCCTATACGTGCACTAGTATACGATAGTTCAGGTCAACTTCAATATAGCTACCATTTAGCAAACATTGAAAAGCCCTCCTAGTATGTCGAAAGGCAGAAAGTAAATGGCAGATAAACATTACTTTAGAGGTACCAAGGATCCTTCTCACAGTATCGCTCCGTTAGTCAAGCTTAGGATAGAACTCAGTTCCTATTAACAAGATACACGTATTGCAATA
Source organism: Nitrososphaerales archaeon TH5893 (assembly GCA_014523685.1). Lineage (GTDB taxonomy): Archaea > Thermoproteota > Nitrososphaeria > Nitrososphaerales > Nitrososphaeraceae > TH5893. The sequence goes on along the minus strand of JAATVT010000155.1, from coordinate 5,315 downwards.
GCCAATCAATAAACGTAACAATTTCACTGTTTATCTTGCACCAGACATGAACTGCACCTGGTTGTATCTCTAATCTTCCAGATTCCAGTATCACTCGCACTCCTTCTTTTCCCTCATACATATATGCGTCACTTACTTCCCTAACGCAAGTTAATTCGTGGGCCTTTTTTTTAATGTCCTCTCTTGGGATTGGAAATTTCTTGCGGGATTTGTCTATCGTAACACCAATGTTTTCTGTTCCGAAAGAGTCGATCTTATGAATTTGGGAGCTATCAGGAAAATGAATTTTTATTTCCATATTATATCTACGCCCCACGAAGTGCGCCAGTTCATTGACTTTATGGTAAGTAAGAGATGGATTTTTCTTGAGATTCATCTCAAGTACCGATTTGTTGCTCTCTATATTCCTTTTTAGATCTTCCATAATCAATACAAAAAGCATGAATTATCGATTTCATTATCGGTTTATAAATGAATTAGTTTCAGGTATGGATTCTGCAAAATCATTATATCCGTGTAAAATGTCGGGAAACATAATAATTCCAGTTACATCCATGATGACCGCAAAATCACAAGATTTGAACTAGAGTATGGATATAGGAATCGGTATCATTCAGGCAAGGCAACGATGTAATTTGTAGTCAATGAAAGGAATGAGATAGTAAAGGCAAAGTGGAGTCAGACACTATAGGTGAAAATAAAAACTAATGTGAAAATAGGACTAAGTGAAGCAACCTCTGGGCAATAATGAATGAACAAGTTTCATCCTAACGCAAAGATGTGCTCGGGAGGAGTCTGCATTATAGCTCTAATATTTGGTAACGCTTTATGCTATTTCCGTGATTGTGGTACTGAAGAGGATCATGCTGTTATCCAAACCCGATTGGAACGGTTCTTGTTCGATTCATACTTGCATTTGGCGGTAGGATCTACAGCAGAATTTTCATTATACTTATCGGTCAGTAGAGTTAATTACTTTATTCTACCTTAGTTTTGTCTGCAAAACTGAAGGGATTAGACGTACCCTCCATAAGCGCTACTCTGAAAATACATGGACCGCACATACGTTTCGTTAGGCTTTAATATCCTCCCATCATGTCCAGTATCAGAGCGACAGTCGTCCAGTTTGGTCTAGGACATCAGATTGCCAATCTGGTAACCCGGGTTCAAATCCCGGCTGTCGCATTCTTTACTCCTTACAAAATTAGGTAGCCCTGCAATGTGTATGAATTAAGTCATTCAGAGATTAACCTGAACCGTAGTCAGAATACTCTCTAATCAAGCGGAAGAAATTTTGGATTATTAATGATTTAATCACTTTAAATCAAAGAATTTTTTGAACCAACTTTATTACTTTTCTGGTTCTCTTTTCCGTATGTATATGCATGTTTGGGAGTTCAATTATGAGTAATTTTTCCTAGTTGAGATTAATCGAGGATGGGGATTTCGAAGAGGAAGCACAACTTGTCATGACGATTCTAAAGCCTCAAAGGACGTATTCACACGTCTCGAACACGCTAAAGTCCAACTTGACTCAATATAGGTGATTTGTCATTTTGGAAATGATCAAGGCTTGAACCTCGAACCATTTTCCCAGTGTCTTGGTAAACATAAAATAATACTTTTCCCAATTCACATCTACAAGAAGGACAGCATACCAATTGTAATCGAATTGATCCTTAACCAATCTATGCAGATTCCAAGTCTTTCAACTCTTGGAACATTTAAATCTTATAACGTTTACCAGTCTGCAGACCTCTAAGGCATTATTGATTTACCAATATTGTTTCTTCAAAGTAATTTTTTAGTTCAATACTCGTACGCATTTTCTTGTATACGTATTCATGGACCTTGCAAAGATAAAAAGGCATATTACTGTCTGGTTCCATTATATTATAATTACTCCTCTCTTTTATTAGCTCTAGCTGTATAACATATTCCGCATTCTTTCCGCAGATGTTACATCTAAATGAGTCCTCCGCTGAAGTCTGATAATATTTGCAGTTTTCATCACGGGAGCCTTCCTTTTCGTCCACAAGCGAGCAAACGTCATCCCCTCTTAAAAGAGTTGTGAACTAAAATTAGCAAAACAAAACGGGCTTTAGTAAAGCTTGATCGATTTTCCAAGAACTAAAGCTTTCTCTATATCATCCTGCTTAATTTGATTATCATAGTACTTGTTGCTAAAATAAATTAAATCTACCAACTTGTGTCGATCAATCCTTACACAAGCATTGTGCTGAAGGTTCTCTATACTCTTATTATTTGAAAATGTTGTTCGGTCCTCCATTCCATTTTTAGAGATATCTATATTCGGTTTACCTTCAAAGGATGTTGCATTCCCTCCTTCAATCGAAACTTCGACTACTGTCCTTTTACCACCAAAATCGTCATATGTTACATCAATAGAGCTCCCATTATCCTGAAGGAACGAAGGTCTAATAACTTTCCCATTATCACTTGCACAATCGAATAGGGCCTTTATTGCTTGCCCTACTCTATTTTTAATCATTTCCTTATTCTTGGATTCTTGGGCTATCTTCATAAATTCAGAAACTGGCACGTCCATTATGTTTTCTCTCAATCTGAGACCGGGATAAACAGTTGCGATGGTCTGATCTAGGATTTGTTCATCTATCGTTCGAGAGCTACTCTTTTCAGAATATTCAATCGCGTGATACATCACATTAATCATAGATCTTATATTCCTGAAGTCCGGGAACTCATCGTACAATATTTTTATTTTAGAAAGGAGATCATCCCGTTCCGAAAAGGTCATTGATTTATCCTTTTGATTAGAGTTTATATATTCAAGAATTATGTCACTAATTTCATCGAGCGTATTTGATCCTGCCAGATCAATCTTGTAATTAGCCTTTTCAAGCCTATCATACAGTGGGGGATTAGTATTTCTTATTTGCTCGTAAGCTGACGGTGTTAGAACTATCAGTAATAAAGTGGAAGGAAGGTGAGCATTTATCAAACCCTTTAAAATATCCATGGAGTGCTTATCCGAATCAAACTCGTCAAACTCAAACACACTGATTAGATTTAGGAATGTGAGATTAAGTTTCGCAAGGGCACAAACATTCGTGATTATTTCTTCCAAGCTATTAGCTTCCGGATGATTTGATAGGAACCTGTTGCTTGAAATTGATTGAATTATAGAAATTTCCACAGCAGTAAAATGACCTGCCAATGCCTCATTCAAGGCCATCTCATCGTAGCTAATTTTATTCTCTAAAATTAGTTGCATCTTTTTTTCCAAACTGGTTGATTTCATCTTGTCCCAAATGCTATACCTAAAAATCTTTCTGGCTTTCTTGTCGTCATCTTCTTCTGCCCTCCGTCGCAAATAATTCAATATGGCGTATCGAAGATCGTCGAAATTGTGCTTATGAAAACCAGCTGTCATCCCTCTGTAAAAGCCTTTGGTTGTTCTTGGATGGAGCTGTGCTAGGTCTGTAAATGAAACAATAGCCTTATCCAACAACTCGCTGCAACTCCTGAGATGCAGTGCCAAATGCGTCTTGCCCGAACCCACATCATGAATTACCGTAACGAGGCGAAATTGCTTCGAGCCATGATCCTCACGCATGTTCTTCCCCAAATCCTCAATACATGATACAATCGCCAATTTGGCCTGCTTATGTCTTTGTCCCCCAAGTAGCAAAGTATCAAACTCTCCAGGAGTTGGGGCGCTAGGAAACGGATTTACAGCTAGATTGTATGGATACATTAGATACACCTTACAAAACCGTGAAGCAACCCTCTAACAGTTATGCCTTCTATTCCCCCAGATGAAAGTTCATATGTGTTGTATTCCCTGTTAGTCATCTCTTTTACTTGAGCATAGAAATCTTCCCGTCTGAGATCATATTTTCTTTCCATCTCCTCTCTGATGGTCGATAATAGTACCCACCCCGAAGAACCTGAGCATTTTCTCAGAACTAGGTCAAACTCATTTCTAAATTTGTCTTTATCGAGATTTGAAATTTGATCCATTCCAAAGGAATAGTCTAACGAATTATTCCGACCCTCGAATGACCCCAATTCATCGTTAGATGAGTTCTTAGTCCCACCAGTATCTCCAGAAGAGTCACCATTCCTAATCTTGGCCTCTAGATGGGTCTTCATTTCTTCGATTCTACTGTATAACAATTTAAATTTAGTATCAGTTGTTAGCAAGTATTTCGTATAGTCGTCTGCTCGCCAGAGATAATAGGCTGTACCTTTCTTATCCATCACTATATCGCCATTTTTTATGAGTGATCCAATTCCATCATCAATAGACGTATGCTGAAACTCTTTTTTTAGTTCAGTTTTTCTTACTCCCTTCTCTCCACCTTGAGAAATCCTATGCATTATCTCGTTAGTAGACACAAGATCTAAAATTTCTATTCCTATTTAAACCCGAAAGTCAACTCTATGTTATGTTGTAGCGAAAAATTTAGTTTATAGTATAGCCTTAATAATCCTTATATCAGCATAAAAGAGGGATGATGAACCGTCTTTCTGATTTTTTGATGAAAGCACTAGGGTAGCTGACCATTACTTTGAGGCACTAAGGTTTTTGTAGGAAAAGGTCACGAAAGTTAAGTTCTCGCAATTTTCGGGACTATAGACTATGGTTCAGAAAGTTCAGTTTCTCTGATTTTTTTCTTATTACGCCGGATCAAACTGTAGGCAAATAATATTAGGCCTATCCAGATACCAGAAAAAACGATGTTACTGAGGCTACCATAGATATATGGCTGTGCTTCGACTAAATTCATTTCAATAATCCGCGTCGATGCGTGAAGGTCTTCAAGAGCGGTATTATAAGCTGCACTATGGGGGGCTAGCTTGGAAATGGCAAGAACTCTCGATTGCATGGCATTTATTTCCTGATAAATGAGTTTGAAATCTGTTCTAGGGTTTGGAAATGTCCATACTGGATTGCCATCAGGAGGAATTAATTCCTTTACCTCTTTCAAATATACTGATATCAAATGGGGTGTCTGTGCAGATTGTGCTCTCGATAAATAACCTGATGCTTTATCAAGTGGATAGACTGAAATCTGGTATCCGTAGATCGCACTGATTATTCCACTTGATAACAAGACTATAAAGGCTAAAAACGGAATATTTGAGCGAATCGTATGCCAAGTTCTTGACTGATCTAGATGATATCCAAACATTCCTCTTCCCAGTAAGCCTACCGATGCTTTGTCATCCAAGTTATTTATAGTTCCCGAAACTGCGGGTATTGCCTCCAGTGGTTTGGAGAATCTAAGTTTATTCCCATTAAAAGTCGAAAACTTTTTCCAAGATTC
>JAATVT010000154.1 GCA_014523685.1 Nitrososphaerales archaeon TH5893 | reverse complement strand
TTATAATCCCGAAAATCACTCCAGGCAGTCAGAAAGCAAACTTTAACTTTATTATCTATCATCTTGATTTTTTCATATAAATCAAAGCCGTTCATTTTGGGCATCTTGATATCAAGAATTATGAGGTCATAAAAATTAGTTTTGAAATTCTGCAATGCCACCAGAGGATCATTAAACAGATCGACATCAAACCCACTATTCTCCAGAACGCTCTTTAATGTTAAAGTAATATCTAATTCATCATCTACTACTAAGACTTGTCTTCTTTTTATCATAATCCTCATTGATTTGCAATTTCAATCGCATTTTCTAATGCCCTATCAGCAAATCTAGAGCCATCGTAAGGCACCAGAATCTTTTCAAATGATAATTAGAGGACAAAATCCACACTCTTATTTTAAGGAATAATTACTCCTCTACCAACAATCTTACCATTTTTTAAAAGTTGTATGGCCTCATTTATTTCATTTAAAGGAAACTTTTGTATGCTATGATTTATTTTGCCTGTTTTTGCTAACTCAATAACCTCGCGTAATTCACTATAATTTCCCCACAATGATCCATATGCTTGATATTCTTGAAGAACTGCTCTTACCAATGGTATTTTTATTTGACTTCCAAATAATCCAACTACAACAATGGATCCGCCCTTGTTTAGAATTTTACAAGAATCCTCAATTGTAGCATCTGCTCCAACACAGTCAATGACTACGTCCACCCCTGTTCCTTTGCCTTCAGATATCTTGCTTGTTATCTCACTCCGAATATTTTGTAATTTAGAAACATTTACTACGTGATCAGCTCCGAATTTTTCTGCAAGCTGTAGTTTTTCTTCTGTACGATCTAATGCTATTACGGTAGACGACTGCCCTAGGATCTTCGCATATTGTATGGCGTATGAACCAAGGCCACCTATCCCAAATATAGCTATACTTTTTCCCGGCCCAAGCAAATGTCTAATTTTCTTAATAGCCCTGTAAGGAGTAAGTCCTGCATCAGTAAGTGGAGCTAATTCTTCTGGTCGTATATTATAACTATTAGTAGTAAGCTGTTTGTCTACCTTAATCAGGAATCTGTATGTTGGAACCATAATATATTCAGAATAACCTCCATCATAGTCAGAAAGACCTGGCCATCTTGGAAAATTACATAACTGCTCGTCACCACTTTTGCAGTATATGCAGATGCCACATCCCCATCCACCAAATACAGCAACAAGATCACCTTCCTTCATTTGAGCCGACTCAGGAACAGAATCTCCTACTTCTTCTATCCATCCTGCTATCTCGTGACCAGGAGTTTTGGGTAACTTAAGAGGAATAACGTCTTTCCATTCTCCATTAATCAAATGTAAATCACTATGGCAAAGCCCCGCTGCTCCCACTCTGACTAATATTTCTTCACCATAAACTTTTGGTTTTGAAGTATTGTCAATTGCTAAAGGTTCTTGGTAATTGTGGATCCTTGCTGATGACATAAACTGAGTATTCTCGAACATATTAGCCCTTCAGTGAATAAAAGAAATTACAGAGAAAAAACATTTGAATATCTGGTTATTTATTTTAAGGCAATATTCAGCGCTTTTTTATTCTATTTTTATGTCTTTTCCTTTAGGCTTTGATTCTTTCTTTTTATCAAAGACTATCTCTAGTATTCCATTTTTATACGTAGACCTCGCTGTTTCTACATCCGCTTCTGGAGGTAAATCTATAACTTCATGATATTTCCTCTGGGGATCATCACTTCTTACTTCCAGCGTAGTATCATAAGCATTTATCTTAATATTTTCCTTATTTACCCCAGGCATTTCAAGTATAACTTTTATTTCCTTGTCCGTTGCTGTTATGTCAGCCAAGGGCTCTCTCTCACTTGAAATTAGTGGTCTAGTAGTAGCTCCAAGTCCAAACCCCGCAAGAGGTGATCTTACGTTACCAAACTCTCTTACCCGTGGCTTGCCATCTGGGCCTATTGTCATTGAGTATCCGTAGACAAATGGACCCATCTCTCTTACTTTGCCTCCGCCGGGAGTCTCATACTCTCTTATTAGATCTTTTGGTGCTTTTGTCTGTATATCCTTAAATTGCTCCTCAAACATTTTTTCCATCTCCTTTCTCATTTCATCGAATTGTCCAAAGATGTCCCCTCTGCTTCCTCCAAATAATCCTCTTCTCCTCCTAAACCAATCCTCAGGCTCTATATCCCAAAAACCCATTTTGATTATTTCTCTTCTGTATCTATAAAAAGTAGAGGTATGCAGTGCGGTACGGTGTAGTCTTACTGCTTATTACGATCTACTATTCTGAATAATAAGATGACAAAGCATTGCAATAATGTCTTACTGACAGGTTTAGTGGCTTTTATCACAATAGCAGGTACAATATCATCAAATACAGTCCTTGGACAGTTCGGTGGATTTCCCTTAAAACTTTTTTAGAAGTTGATTTCAAGTACTCTGACTACAATAATGGATTTATCAGAGCTGGAACAGAAAAGAATACAACATCTTCTTGGTGGTGGCAAACAAAGACAGGAAGAGCAAAGAAAGAAAGGGAAGTTGACTGCTTTTGAGAGGATGAACATACTTTTTGATCCTGGAACCTTTGTAGAAATTGATCCCTTTGTTACACACGAATGCTCTGACTTTGGAATGGAAAACAAGAAGTTTCTTGGAGATGGAGTAGTTACGGGACATGGAATGGTCGATGATCGTCTCATTTATGCATTTTCACATGACTTTACTGTGTTGGGCGGATCTCTGGGAATAGCCTTTGCTACCAAGGTCTGCAAAATAATGGACCTTGCGGCGAGACAAGGAGTTCCTATAATAGGGATAAATGAATCAGGAGGGGCGCGTATTCAAGAAGGGGTGGATAGTCTTGCTGGATATGCTGAAATCTTTCGCAGAAATGTTAAGCTATCAGGAGTAGTACCACAAATATCTCTCATTATGGGTCCGTGTGCTGGGGGTGCCGTTTACTCGCCAGCAATAACAGATTTCGTAATTATGACGAAATCAGCTTATATGTTTGTGACAGGTCCGGAAGTGGTAAGAGAAGTTACTAATGAAAATGTAACCTCTGACGAATTAGGAGGCGCTCAGGTCCATAACGAAAGAAGTGGGGTGGCACACTTTCTTGTAGAAGACGAGCATGAATGCATTAAAGTTCTAAGAAACCTTCTTTCGTTCATCCCTTCCAATAACCTTGAAAGTCCTCCTCGTATTGTTAACAAAGATGATCCCAAAAGGCACGATGAGAAACTCAATTCAATTCTACCTCAAAACCCAAACCAATCTTATGATATGGAAACACTTATTCGAAAAATCGTAGATAATGGCGATTTTCTTGAGGTTCAGAAATACTGGGCAAGAAATATAATAGTAGGATTTTCGAGGCTTGATGGTAATTCTGTGGGTGTTGTAGCTAATAACCCAGAAATTCTAGCCGGAGTCTTAGATATTGACTCGTGTGATAAAGCTACACGCTTTGTCAGATTCTGCGATTGCTTCAACATTCCCTTGCTAGCCTTTGTTGACGTTCCAGGTTTTCTTCCAGGGACTAACCAAGAATGGGGAGGAATAATAAGACATGGGGCAAAGCTGCTCTACGCTTTTTCAGAAGCTACAGTGCCCAGACTTACAGTAATTGTAAGGAAAGCCTATGGGGGAGCTTATGACGTCATGAACAGTAAGCATTTAGGTGCTGATTATAACTATGCGTGGCCAGGTGCTGAAATTGCCGTTATGGGACCTGAAGGAGCATGCAGCATAATTTTCAAACACGATATTGTAGAGTCGAAGGCTCCTGAGAAAAAGAGAGCCGAGTTGGCAGAAATGTATAGAAAAAAATTTGCTAATCCTTACGTTGCTGTTTCAAAAGGATATCTAGATGACGTTATTGAGCCTGAGGAAACAAGGGAGAGATTGATAGCTGCCCTAAAGGCCATTTATAGAAAGAGAGAGGAAAGGCCAAGAAGGAAACATGGCAATATACCCGTCTGACATTACCGCTGTAATAATATGTCTGTAAATTAATACTCCGATAGCAGGCAATTGGTTAAGACTTTTAAGCATTCTAAAAGTTACTTTTTCTGATGGCCAGTAGTAATAATAAGAATGTCCTTATTGCAAATAGGGGAGAAATCGCAATAAGGGTTGCTAGAACGTGCAAAAAACTTGGCCTACACCCATATGGAATATATTCTGACGCTGATAAGGATTCTTTACACATAAAATATTGTGAGCAATCACTAAACATTGGTGGTTCTCTTCCACAAGAAAGCTACCTCAAAGCTGAGAAAGTTATTGATGCAGCAAATAAACTTGGTTGTGATTATATACATCCCGGCTACGGTTTTCTCTCTGAGAATCCCAAATTTGTAGAGAATTGCACCAGTGAGGATGTCATTTTTATAGGACCACCTCTTGATGCCATGATCATCTCAGGTGACAAGGTTAGAGCTCGAAATGTTGCTTCGAAAGTTGCACCAGTAGTAGACGGTGTTGAGGTCTCTAATGAAAGCGATGCCAGAAAGGAAGCTGGAAGAATAGGTTATCCCATTATACTCAAAGCTGTAGAGGGAGGTGGGGGAAGAGGCCTTAGAATAGTAAATTCTCACCAAGAGCTTGCCAATGCATATCTCTCCTCAAGAAGTGAATCTATGATCGGATTTGGGTCAGAGAGAGTATACATTGAAAAATATATAGAAAATCCAAGACACATAGAGGTACAGATTATTGCAGATGATAGAGATATAATTCACTTGGGAGAAAGAGAGTGTTCTATCCAACGACGACATCAAAAACTAATTGAAGAAACACCATCTCCTGCTCTGAGCACCGAAAAGAGAAATGAAATTACTCAGACTGCTGTAGAGATAATGAAAGAAATTGGATATAAAAGTGCGGGAACAGTAGAATTTCTATTTAAGGAAAATAGGTTTTATTTCATGGAGGTTAATGCAAGGATACAGGTAGAACATCCGATAACAGA
>JAATVT010000153.1 GCA_014523685.1 Nitrososphaerales archaeon TH5893 | reverse complement strand
TCTTCCACGTTTTCCCATTTTGGCTCATATCCTAATTCTAGTCTTGCAAGGGATATGTCTGCCAATGTATGCTGCACATAGTTATTTATTGGGTTTTCCGCATAGGTTGGCTTTATATCGGTACCTAACCATTTATTTATAATTTCAACCACACTATTAAACGAGGTTTGTATTCCAGTTCCGATATTGTAGATACCAAATCCAGGACCCGAATTATTTTGTCTCTTATAATTTTTGACGTTGTTATTATTGTTACTTCCACTGGCTGATCTCTTATCCTGCTTTTTCCCCATTGCTAAGATATTTGCATGAACTACATCATCTACGAAAGTAAAATCCCGAGTCTGGGTTCCGTCACCATATATAATTGGACTCTTTTGGTTTTCTGCAATATCCCAAATAAACTGTGAGATGTTATTTGCAAATCTTCCTTTGTGTCTTTCATTTTGTCCATATACGCTAAAGTATCTAAGTCCTATTGATTCTACTCCATATTCTAAATTGTAGGTCTGGGCAATTACTTCCCGACAAAAAAAGGATGATTCATAGAATGTCTTGGGCGTAACGTTAGCTGATTCCCTGTAAGGTGTGGGCAACCCATTATAAATAGAAGAAGAAGAAGCATAGATGATCTTCCTGACCTTATTTCTCTTCGCTGATTCCATGATATTCATAAAACCCATCACATTTGTATCTATACCCTTTCTAGGATCACCTACAAACATAGGTGAAGAACTCAACGCAGCTTGATGAAAAATGTAATCGCAGCCTTTACCAAGCTCTAATACCAGATCATAATTCATCACAGAGCCTTCAACAAATTTTACTCCCTTAGACAAATTTGAAGGAGTTCCGAGGGAAAGATCATCTAGAGCGATCACTTCACTACTCTTATCATTTCTTTCATCATTTACACTATTCTCTCCCTGACTCATCAACTGTTGCTCCCCAGCGTATTGGGAACTATTTTTGATCTCATGTAACAAAGCATTTGCGAGATTGGAGCCTATGAAACCTGCTCCCCCTGTCACTAAAATCTTCATCTGATCAAGTCCGAAAGATTTATTGACTAAAAAACATTTCTTGAGGTGACAAAGACAATTTCACTAGACCAATATTATAGTACTTTTCTAGCCTTAGACTAACTCATGAATGTACAAAAAATACTTAACTTCTGTGTCCATAATTAACGATAGTAGGATGAATTCAAATGCTATGCTTATTCATACGGTCTTATCCACAACATATAGTTTTTTTATTTGATTAGATCATTTAATCGGGTAATTGACTAAATGCCATAGAACAACGAAAAAATGATGTAGTACGACTACATATGTTCTGTGCTAGACAATATATCCATGGAACCTTCATGGTTTTAAGCTTCGATACATGAAGATAAGTTTTAATTGATGATGCGTACCACGACGAATGAGAAGAACGGTCATGACAGCATCAACATCACTCCAGGAAGAACGTTTGGATAAGAAAGATAAAGAACTTCTAAATAGTATACAATGGTCTTTCCCCCTGATTCAACGACCATTTCTTGAGATTGCAAAAGAACATAAAATATCTGAGCAGGATGTTATCCACAGAATTGCCCGTCTAAAGGATGTGGGCCTAATAAGACAAATAAGCGCTATTTTCGATACCCGACGTATTGGCTATAAAAGTGCCTTAATTGCTTTCTCAGTTGAAACTGACAAACTTGATGAAGTAGCTTCTCAAATTAATAGACATCCAGGAGTCAGCCACAACTATGAAAGAAATCACGAATACAACATGTGGTTTACCCTTGCTGTTCCTCCAAATGAAAGCATGAAGGCGGTATTGGACAGGATGGCTGCCCTTAATGGGGTTCTGAAATATAGATTATTGCCGACCTTGAAACTCTATAAGATTGGTGTGAGACTAGACATGGTAAATGATGATGCGGAAAAACCAGAGCCTACCGATGCTGTAAAGGTGATTAATCCAGGCAAGGTCCTACTAACAGATCAAGACAAGGGTTTTATCCGAGAATTACAAAAGGATTTACAACTTGTTCCAGAGCCGTTTACAACAGGTGCCAAAAATCTTGGTCTGACTACGGCTGAACTTCTCTCAAAGGCAAAGGAGTTTGAGAAATCTGGTGTAATGAGAAGATTCGCAGCCATATTGCGCCACCGTGAAGCTGGATTTTCTGCCAATGGCATGGTTGTGTGGAATGTCCCAGAAGAAAAGGTTGACGAGACGGGTTACAAGATTGCATCTTTCCCTCAGGTAAGTCACTGTTACCAAAGACCCATTTATGCAGATTGGCCTTTCAGTTTGTTTAGCATGATTCATGCACGAACAACTGAAGCAGCCGAAACAATTGCAACAGAAATATCGAACACCGTGGGAATTAAGGATTACCGAATTCTATTTAGTTCAAGGGAATTTAAGAAGGAACGAGTAAAATACTTTGAAGAGGGTTGGAACGGTGATGATATATTATGAACTCTACTATTATAATAGACAGACCGTTCAAAAACTGCTGGTTTAGACTCTAGTTCCTTTTTCTTCCATACACGAAACCACTTCTTCTGTTAAATCACTTTCAAATTCCGACTAGAACTTACTGAGCTGAAATATTCATAGAGCTTGAAATTAATACAAGTTAGCTCGGGCTTGGAATCACCTACTTTCTACACTCCTTATTCGTGAATTCCTTACAACTCCTATCGTGTCTCCAACTCCCATTAAAAAATACCTCGAGATGAGAATTATTATCTCTGTCGGTCACAATTCTCTGTTGCCCATTTTTGGGGTTATGTAATGAAGGACGTCCTATATTCCCGCTAGAATAGTTCACCATATTAATATATGTCAAGCCTGTTCTTACATAATAACTAGTCTATATGCATTTTAAGGTCAACCCTCGAATAGCCTTAGTTAAGAGTGCCTTTCCTGCAAGCAATAAGTAATTATTGGTAGGATATTTGTCAATGAATTGATTAGAAAGGCCAGACGAGATATCACATTCAGCAGTATTCAGTGCCCTCATAATAGATGCAACGAGGGAATTAGAATTTTCATTTTCATAAGTTTATAGGGAACTCATTTTGATCGGAATTGAAAAGCCAAACTTCAAATGACAATAAAAGATTCTACTTCAAATCTATTTTTCTTATTCCTATCACTAGCCATTAGCCTGACAGCATTCCAGTATATGTCTTCAGTACTTGGCCAGATTAACACATTAACTGAGAAAGAAGAAGCTAGTCAATCGGGGAACCAAACCCTGCACATAACAAAGGTTGCCACGAACTCATACACTATCGCCTCTGACGCATCCTTTATAGGATCATTTAATACCACGTATCATGTGGTTGGTGGTGTTGAATCGATGGATGTTTCCGAGGATTTAATAATTTCTACAATAACACAGGATTTTGATGCTTTACCTGCAGCTGGATATGTGAACGATACAAGTACCTCCTCTCGTTATCAAGTAGATCCAAACGAACGAAATCTTCCTAATCCTTTCGCAACAAAGGGCGCTATTGACGAAAAAATAAGGAGTGAGATAGCTACATCAATAGAGAATGCTGTAATATCTGATATCGCCCATGGTGAAATAGAATGTATATTTGGTTCCAGCCTTAATGATTTCAGATGTAGTTTCCATGGTTAATTGGAGTAGTACATAAATACATTATCTGGTTCATCCAATGAAATGCCACATTTAGCCGCAATTGATTTCGAAGATTTGCATCACTGAAAATATTTCAAACTACTATTTCCACCTGAATGAAAATTAAGTTTGTTCATGTGGTATCTACAATGTGCTTTTTTTGAAAGCTGCCGCGTAAGGAAATTACGGGCGATACAGATAGGCGGCCATTAGATCTTATATTTTATTCAGTCAGGTGCTCTATCCATCTTGGTCAAATAGCGTGACGATATTAATAATTGAGAAGATAAAATCAATGTGAAGCCTACTACTGCAATAAGTCTACTCTTAACCTTTGGTCATCCACAGAGTTTTTCCCTTGTCATTATACTCTTGATTACCGTGGAATATGGCGCGGGGAGTGGGATTCGAACCCACGAGCTCTTTCGAACATGGGATTAGCAATCCCACGCCCTACCAGGCTAGGCGACCCCCGCTCTCTTATTGAAACGAGATTTAGCTTATTATTAATAATCGTATCTAAGTAATCAGAATTACAATGGCAACGCCCTTCATGTCAAGCTTATCGGACAGCTGAAGATAAATACGAGATTTAAGAGTTCAACCGGCTACTTTATTTCATTCCCATATATGAAGTCTTATAAAATAAAAAGGTTATAAAATGGGTAGACTTCGTTTATTTA
>JAATVT010000152.1 GCA_014523685.1 Nitrososphaerales archaeon TH5893 | reverse complement strand
TCGTTTAGACAATCCACTCCAAGCTTGACTGCTTCTCTAGCCACTGCAGATCTCGGAGTATCAACCGAGATGGCCAGATTACAATTTTTTCTTACTATCTTGATAGCTAGTCCCATTCTTTTTATCTCTTTTTCAACAGGAATAACATTATCTAAGTAAGGTGCTGTAGACATTGCACCAATATCGATTATGTCGGCGCCTTGTCGTTCCATGGTTACTGCTGAATTAGCGATGCTCCCTGTCGTAGTCTTAATGGAACCCCTGTAAAAGGACTCTGGGCTAACATTAATAATTCCCATGATTCTGATCGAGGAAGTGCGAGTTACTGAAATGTTACCTATCTTGGTCAATTAATAGGTTTAGAACTAAAATAAAATATAAATCCCTTCTAAAATATAAATCCCTTCTCGAATCCTAATTGGAAGCAGAAATTCAAATGCACCAAGAACATCCGAGTTTCACTGGAATTAGTGCAATATTTTTGCTTCAAGGATTTCTCAAATTAACGTAGTTATGATAATCTTGTGTCTTTTAACAAGAAAAGTTGAGTAAGAATATTAAAATATTCTTTCCACTCAAACTATGAGTGCACAATTTGGTGTATTTACATATCAAGAACGTCTTAACAAGGTTTGAATATGACAGAATTTATTCTTATCATTTTGTTCAGTTAAAACTCACCTTTCCAGAATGCTGATTTTAAATGTTGTTTCTTGTTGAGGTTGCTCTAAATGGTTAGAACCCTAGACAAGACTCATACCCTGCTCTCATATGTTGAAGGGAGTTTGAAAAACGCAATAATCGCGAATGGTGATGGTAGATCTCATAATGGTTTTATTTTCTCACTCCTAAATCCCCCTGTCCCACTCGGGGGGAATGTTGTGTCTCTTGACATCTATGTAGATGAAATTCCAGTTTCAAAAAAATCCATTTTCATCGCAACGCCTGAAGATATCATCAATGCTTCTTCATTGTCTGAAGATAGACCTATTGCCTTTAAGCCTTTCCAGAGTGCAAGGTTCCTAATTCTAAAGGACGGTGTCTTAGAGAAAAGAAAGCACAAAGTAGTGATATTGAGCAAATTGGAGGGATTCGAACAGATAATTATACCCTTTACATTTACCGACCATGTAGCTGGACAAATCGAAAAAGTGTTCATTTCCTCCTCTAACATGATTGAAGATGATTCGTACGCTGTTACATCTTCTACAAATGAGGACACGATATTTAAGAATTTTACGACTCCTTTGGTACTTTCTGGGAAAAAGGCATACATAGTATGCTCTTCTAGCGGCTCTCTTTCAGCCAACTGGACATGGATGGGTGCAAGGTACGATAATGGCGGATTATATGTACCTCCAGCTAGAGCTTTCGGTAGAATATTAGTTGAAATCTCAACCGATGATGGTATTCGTAAGAGGCTCCCAAATTTTGTTGTGTCCTCGAGGCATGAAAATGGGATGCTATCTACGCGTCATGAACTTGCTGGGTTGCAGGTGAAAAGGACTTTGTTTGTCCCACCAGAAAATAAGGGGTTTGTAATGATAGTTAATCTGGCTGACAAACGTTTTGAGCTAACAAGGTTGAACACAAAAAGGAAGAGCATAAAATCTAAAGAGCTGTCCAATAAGAGAAGGGTTAGAATCCATTTTTTAGTTGATGGAAACATTACTAGTTACGGGCTCGCAGCAATCTCTCAGAGCAACTCATCAAAATTTCTTACATCTGAGAATTGCTTGCAGATTGAGACTGCTTCAAGTAGGGGAATTGCCCATTATTATGGAACAATAGGGGTTGCACCCAAAGAGTTAAAACCGGTAAAGGTATTGACAGACTCCTTTGATAATGATATGGAGATTTCGTACGATGTTGAAATCGGGCCGGGTGAGGTTAGTGATCTTGCACTGATAGCAGTCGGAAGTTTTACTACATCTGGAGATTGTATAAAGGAATATTGTTACATGAGAGATAATTATGGAAGACTCTACGAAACTACGAAAAATCATTTCTGGAATATTTCTAGTACTAATCTTCGTGTTACCGAACCATCTGATCAGAAGCAAAACCTTGTTGTTGCAAAATTAGTAAGAGCCTTCGAGAAGGCCAAAACGAGCATGGAATATCTCAAAGCCCGGTATGATGAATTGGGGACAGGCATATGCGCGGGACTACCAAGATTCCCAAACTATTGGGCTAGGGATACCGGTTGGGCTCTCAGAGGCTATCTATCTTTTGGGGAATATGGTTTTGCTCTAGCTGTAATCGAGAACTTTCTTAGGCATCAGGCTAGGAAAACGACCTCTACTGCCTTGAAAGGAGAATTGCCCATGATTATTAGTGGAAAGGCCTTTCTGCATAATACTACTTTTGGTTCATCTGACTCTACATTCCTCTTTCCTTGGGCTATACGGGAATATATCTTGGCTACCGGAGATGTTTCATATTTAAGAAAAAGATGGAATTCAATTGTTGATTTGGTCAACTGGGGATTTTTGAAAGATTTTGATGGCGATGGATTGATAGAACATGGCTTTACTGGGATTGCAGAAAAGTTGCCAATCCAGGATTCGACATGGATGGATCAT
>JAATVT010000151.1 GCA_014523685.1 Nitrososphaerales archaeon TH5893 | reverse complement strand
GTTTTTCTTTTTAACCATATCGAATATATTCTGTGTTCGATCAAGATCGTATTTATCATGAATCAGTTCTCGAATCGATTCTTTGCTAACTGGCGTTTTTGAGTATCTGTCATATATTAGTCGGGCGATTCTCTTGTCATAAACAACTTCCTTGTTCACTATCCCAAACCTTTTTGAGACCATCCAGACTTTCCAATTAATATTATGAGTTCCAGTCATCGAAGCAATAAGAACTGCCTCAATGTCGTAGACATCGTTAAAGAATGCTTCAACAAGACCTTTTCCGATTCTAACGCTCGAACTCAGAACAATTCTGTAAGAGTCTGCTCTGGTCTCAACTACATACCCAAGCTGTGATGACAGTATTGTCGACATCAATGAGGCTATGGTATTATTTACTTTCGTACCAAAAGTGCTGTGAATCACCAAAGTATTCTTTGATATGGAACTTTCTACAATAATGGTTGACGAATCTGGAATCAGGTCCAAAACTTCTAGTGTTTGGTCTATAATGTTACTCGAAAGCTTTAAGGCATTCTTTGCTGCTTGATTACGTATATTTCCAACCTCCCTGGCAGTTTCATAATCCACAGGTATCATTTCGCCGTTCCAATATGGAACATTAATCGCAGCGCCGCGTAGAGGTTCTACGCTAACTCGCATTTTCAACTCGTCGACTGATACTATACGCCACTGAGAGCCCCTAAGTATAAAGACATTTCCCCTCTCGCCGTAGTCACCCACAAACTCTTGATCCAAGCTACCGATTCTTCTATTATTTATCATGTCAACAACTTCAAATTTAAGAACTTCTGGTATCATAGAAAGGTTTTCAAAATAATATTTGTAAGCCCTTATTGTTCTGCGATAGGATTGGGTTAATTGGTCATATCTTACGATACCTTGACCATGAAGAAGTTCTATAACGTTAATCATGTCATGGTAGCTGAGCGCACTAAAAGGATATGCTTTTCTGACCATATCGAAAGCTGGTTCTAAGCCTATTGGTTTTTTAGCTTGAATAGAAAGGCCTACTAGGTGATGGGCCAGCACATCCAAAGACTCTTTATGCATCACTTGCTCCTCAATAGAACGCCTCTTCATTCTTTTCATTAGAGCGAGTGCTTCGATTTCATCATCTGGATTATTTATCACTATTAGACCCTTGGCAGATCTAGATTGCATATGTCTACTCCTCCCAATCCTCTGAATCAGTTTCGAGACTTGTCGAGGAGATCCATAATGTACTACGAGTTGGACTGACCCAATATCCAGTCCCAACTCTAGTGAAGAGGTACAAACAACTAGCTCTGCCAAACCAGCTCTTAGCCTATACTCAGTTTCTTCCCGCATATTTCTCGATAAGGATCCATGATGAACATCCACAGTTGAATCATCCCGGTTCTTTAAGATGGCTCCCATATATTCGGCTTCATCTCTTGTATTTGTAAATAATAATACTGAGCCAGCTATGAGATTTGTTTTGACATAATCTGCTATAAACGTCGCAACGTTGTTCAGGGAACCTTTTACAAATTTTATGTCTATGTCATATTTTCTCATACTATGGTCTACTAATATTGCACACTTTCTCTGTAAGCCGACAACAAATTTGCTTGTTTCGACTAGGCTGCTTGGAGTGGCAGAAAGCCCTATCCTTGTAATGGTTTTCTGGGATACTAACTGCAATCGTTCAAGACTTAGAGCCAGATGTGATCCGCGCTCACTTGAAATAAGCTCATGAACTTCATCTATTATTAGCCATTCCAATTCCTGTAATGCAATCAGCATTTTCTGACTTGTAAGAATAACTCCCAGTGACTCAGGGGTTGTGATTAATATATCTGGGGGGTCGTTGACTATCCTTTTTCTTGTTTTAGTATTTGTGTCACCATGTCTTATTTCAACACGAAGACCTTCCGATTCTGCATATTTCATTATTCTTCTCTGAACATCATTGTTAAGCGCCCTTAATGGAGTAACGTAAATTGCCCGTATCTTCCCTTTAAATGACTCAGAAGTCGCGACGCTCGATAGCATCGCGAAAAC
Organism: Nitrososphaerales archaeon TH5893; assembly: GCA_014523685.1. Lineage (GTDB taxonomy): Archaea > Thermoproteota > Nitrososphaeria > Nitrososphaerales > Nitrososphaeraceae > TH5893. The sequence goes on along the minus strand of JAATVT010000151.1, from coordinate 4,438 downwards.
AGGGATGACTGCTGCTTCTGTTTTCCCCGATCCCGTAGGAGCTACCAATAGACAATTTAGCTTTCTGGAGATTACAGGGAGTGCCTTGGCTTGAATTGCCGTGATATTCTGGAATCCTTGTTTTTTGAATTTTTCAGCTATTGATTGTGCTATATTCGTCTATCAATCACTTTGAGAAGATGTTTCAGACTGGTGTTGTTGTTTCCGCTGCTTCAGTTTGGAATCTGTAGTACCATTATCGTATACCAGAACCGCTAGAATTCCAACCACAAATAATCCAAGAGCAATCCAAACATACAGTTCAAAATTAGTTATTATTTCTCCTACCATCATCGAAATATCGTTTTCCCATTAAATATAATCGTTCTATCCTAAAATAAATATATGCTCAAAATTATCATATAAGTCAATGCCAGGCAAGGACCAGGTAGAGAACGTAAAAGATGAGTTAGAAAAGAGAAAGACGAAGGCAGTAGCCTTACTCTCAGGCGGATTGGATAGCAGCCTTGCAGTAAGAATGATGATGGAGCAAGGGGTTGAGGTCGAGGCAATTGCAATTAAGACACCATTTTGTGACTTTGATTGTGGAAAGGGATGTGGACACAGAGTGAAAAAGGTCTCTGCTGAGCTTGGAATACCCTTAAAGACGGTTTACTTTGGCGATGAATATCTAAAGATGTTAAAAAACCCAAAACATGGGTACGGCTCCGGAATGAACCCATGCATTGATTGCAGAGCAATGATGTATAGAGAAGCAAAAAAACATATGGAAAAAATCAATGCAGACTTTATAGTTACTGGAGAAGTTTTATTTCAAAGGCCTATGAGTCAAAATAGTCGCGCCCTGCGCATTATTGAAGAGGAAACAGATACTACTGGCAAAGTCCTGAGACCGCTTTCTGCTCAATGCCTAGCACCTACTCAAGCCGAGAAAGACTGCCGTGTAATTAGAGAAAATCTGGGTAATATAAAAGGCAGATCTCGGAAAGACCAGCTTAAGCTTGCCCAACATTTTAACATTGAAGATCCCCCTAACTCGGCTGGTGGATGTTTGCTTACTGATCCAGCTTTTTCAAAGAGAATCAAGGATTCTTTTGAACATGCTCCTGATATTCCGAACCTCAATGATGTAGAATTGCTAAAGCTTGGGAGGCATTTCAGGATCTCATCTGATGCAAAATTAATCGTAGGACGCAATATGGAAGAGAACGAAAAGATCAAGAGCTTGTCCATGGCTGGTGATATTATATTAGAGGCCATAGACTATGTGGGCCCTACATGTTTGTTGAGAGGCAAGATGCTTGACGAACCCCTGTTGTATGCCTCCTCTAGCATCGTACTTCGATATTCTGATTCTCCTAAAGGTGTTAAATGCAGGGTAAGAGCTTTAGTTCAGAACAAAGAAGAAGAAATACATGTGGCATCAGCACGGGATGAAGAAATTGTCAAGCTAAGAATCTAAATCAACAAGACAGTAAATGACTTTTGACCACTAGAACTATTTGGCTTAAAATCACAATTTAAAGTACTCGTTAGTAGATGGAGAATGCATGCAAAAGACACCAATATATCTAAAAGCAGTTACTCTGAAAAGTATTAACGATATTTCCAACATCAAAAATGATGCCAAGAAACAGATGATAATAATTCTACGAGTTACACCCTTGGCGCATAAGGATGTCGAAGAATTGCGTAAGGCCATTGAAGATCTCTATAACTATGTACAATCATCAGGTGGAGATATAGCCCGCTTGGGGGAAGAACGTGTGGTTATCACTCCATCAAGCGTAAGGATTTGGAAAGGGATTGAATAAAGACGGCCCATGTAGCGGCTTTAATGTTTATTACTTCCCCATTTGTAGGGTATCTATTATTTGGTAATTTGTAGCGAGTTTCACATGTAGTCTTATCATACCAATTTTATAGCTTCAAGTACCAATGGATGTTGGGTTTGTATCTTTAGCATTCTATTTATCGAAGTCGCAAGGTTCTGTACCCTAGAACGTTCACCATGATTTACCAAAACACGCCTTAGTTTTTGTTTGAGTCTACTCACAAAACTTATAAGTTGACCATAATCACTATGAACGTCTAATCCTCCTATTACTTCTACCGTGGTATTTAATTCGATTTCCTGGCCGCCTATTGATATTTGTCTTCCGCCTTCTTGAATAAACCTTCCAATGCTTCCTGGCATTTGATATGAGGTCAAAATAATCTTGTTTTCCTGTCTTTGAGAAAGCTGTTTCAAATAATGAAGTGTTGGTCCTCCGTCCTTGGTAAATAGTGGAGAAATAATAATTGCCGGTTCGCTACCTAGGAGATATGATTCCACAATCGTAAAGTACTTTGACTGAAATGGATTTTTTTCGGCTTGATTTACCCGATTATTCATTTCTCCTGAGAGATAATCGGAATACACTTCATAAATCGATGAAACGTCGGCGATAGCCTTCTCGACCAGAACATCTGCTTTAATAATTCTACCCAAACCAATGTGCCTGTCAATTATTATTGAGATTTCTTGTGCTAGCCCAATATGAGGGGTTGGAATGAGTACTGTTCCCCTGCTAGTTAGAGCGGAATTTATGCTGTCGACAAAATGTTGAACTGACAACTCGTAATCTGGAAATATATCCTCTTTATTACCGTAGGTACTCTCAATTATGAGGGTTTCTACTCTTGGAAAGTTAGAGGTGGGCTTGTTGAATAGCACTGAATCTCTGAAACGCATTTCTCCTGTGTAAACAATGTTATGATCTCCATTTCCTATATGTAGATGCATCATACTAGAGCCTAAGATGTGGGACGAATTTGTAAGAGTTAGTTTTACATCAGGAGAAATGTCTGTTACAACGTTAGAGTTCAGAGGAATTGTGTGGACAACCAACTTTTCAATATCTGTAAAGGAATACATTGCATCGCGGCCCAAATTTCTAACATAATTGTCCTGCTCCATATTCATGAGGGGTAGGGTTGGTTCTGAACAGTAAACTGGGCCATCATATCCGTACTTGAAAAGAAAAGGTAAAGAACCGCTGTGAGACAAGTGAGCTTGACTTAAGACCACAGCATCGAGATCGTTAATCCCAATGCCTGAAATGTCCATCCTAGGTAGCATATCCATTGGTTCTTTTGCAAACAAATTTAGTCCACAGTCAAGCAAAATCTTACTTTCGTGTGTCGATAGTAAGATCGCAGAACGTCCCATTTCGGCAAATCCTCCCAGCGTGACAATACTGGCCTCGGCAGGTGAGTCATCTAACTTTGATCTAAAGATCCGCTCACCTACATCCTTGTAGAACTGGATTCGTTCGTCAGTGGAAGCGAAGAGAATTTTATGAATATACTCCATAACATGCATGTTCGATGGTTTTTTTCTGAATTTCATTTTCCAACCGGTTTCTTCGACTATCTTGTAGTTATTACCTTCAATAGCAGAAGTAAGTCCGAACGGATTCTTAACGTAAATAACCGCTTCTCCCAACGCATGGTCAAAGAATGTGTTATCAATTCTAATTTCTTTTGAAATATTGTTCATTAGCATTTCCAAAGTATCACTCTCTTGTTTGCGGATAGATTCGTCAGTTCTAATGACAATTCGTTTTTTCAATGTATTAACCATGTTGGATATGATCTGGCTATGTTCCAAAAGATATGCAGGATGATCAGAATATAGCGCAATGTTAGGACCCTCATATTCGATTTTTGTGAGGCTTGATTCTCTGGGAAGACTCTGAAGTATGGAGGCCATTATATTTTGATTATTCTGACCATTGTAGGATGATTTATGTTGCATATTATTACACGAGCATTCTAGTCAGCAAGCTAATATCTGAATACGTTTTTGGTACGTTCGCATTTCACCTTTAAAGAGTGTTTCGATTTCGTTATACCATTCTCTCCTCTAATCTAATCTGATTAATACCAAAGTTGAAATAGTATTTTGATTTATAATAATCACTGAGAAAGTTTGGAAGATATAGATTCAGGTTCTAGTGAAGGAAGTTTTGGTGAAGGTAGGAGTTCTGGAGGATATAGACAGCAAAGAGATTATGGTGGCTACGGATCCAGGGGTCGCGGGGGCTTTGGAGGACCAAGACCCTTTAGACCATCGCCTGTAAGGGTTGGAGAAGAGTTTGACGTAAGGATAGAATCAATGAGCAAAAGGGGGGATGCTGGAGTTGCTAAAGTTGAAGGCTTAGTAATTTTTGTCACTGGAACCAAGGTTGGAGATAATGTCAGGATAAGAATAACCAAGGTTGGAAGGGGTTACGCGACTGCAGAAATTGCGGAAGCTGGTGCAGAAACTGAGGAGAAAAATATCGATCAACCACCGGCTAGTGCAGATAAAGATGAACCACCGGCTAGTGCAGATAAAGATGAACCACCGGCTAGTGCAGATAAAGATGAACCACCGGCTAGTGCAGATAAAGAT
>JAATVT010000150.1 GCA_014523685.1 Nitrososphaerales archaeon TH5893 | reverse complement strand
ATAGAAGAAGAATTCCCTGACATCATAGCCATGTTTGACATGTTTGTCATATCAAAGTCAACTGCATAAGCATTGCCATAGTTAATAAGTAAGCTATCAACGAGATCGGCAAAAGCTAATGGTTGAACTGTGGTATTTCTGTCTATTCTGTTATCTGCTTTTTCACTGCCGCCACCACTACCAAATATGCCTCTTAAAAATTCTATACCTTTTTCTAAAAAGTTTGAAGAGTCTTCTCTCTGTTCCTGTTCTAATCTTATGGTTACAGCTTCACCTAGAGTTGTATTGATTTGAGATACAAGTTGATTCACCATTTGTCGTTGTTTGTCTGAAGATGATGTTATCTTCTGTAAGTCATCCACTGCTGTTGTAAGATCGTCTGCTACTTTCTGATTTTTTTCTGCAATTTCTACGATTATACTTGGAGATAGAAGCGAAGCAGCCTTATTCGCATGTTTCTGAGCCAGCGACAAGTTATTGTTTATAAGATTTGTCTGAACCAACTCTGACTCTACTTGCAATTGGTCTGCAAACGATAGAAATGAAGCAGTTTCATCTGTAGTAAATATATGGGCATATACATTTTGGATAACAAAAAAATTATTGGTATTACTGAAAAGGACTGTACTGAAGGTAATACTTACAAATAATAGAACTAAAGGATACTTCGCTACCATAAGTGAAATTCTGGATCCAACCTTATTTTAGTCATTGTATAGTACTATATTACTAATGTCAGACAATATTATAGGTTAGCATAGAGAATTAAAACATACAGATCGAGATCATAATTTGTAGACTGTGTGTCGCAACATAAATCAATTGAGGGAATTGCTGACTTCTCGTTAATCTAATTCTGCCTTTACTCTTCTAACTAATTGATCTATTGTAACAGGTTTTCTAATAAAACACCCTATACCTCTAGTAGGATAGAGTTCTCTCAATACCTCAATGTTTGCTTCTCCCGCAGTAATAAAACATATCTTAACATTCGGATCCAATTCTAATAGTTGTCTGGATAGGTCAATGCCATTCATTTTAGGCATACTGATATCAACAAGTAGGAGATCATAGAAGTTTGGTCTAAACTGCGATAAAACCTCTAAAGGATCATTATATGTATATACCTCAAAACCTTCGTCTTGCAAACCCAAACTGAAGATTGAAGTCATATCAGGATCATCGTCGACAATTAGAACTACTTTGGAAAGCCTTTTCTCTTCAATAGTAGTCATATTCACAGTTTCCTTTTGTGAGCCAGTAGAATTATTAAGAGAAGTATATTCGAACTTGTTGCTTTTAGCTATTTTATCATTATGCATTCCTTTATGCATTAAAAATGTCAGCCTTCCCACTGCTATGTATTCACCATCTTATTCACTTTTTTTACTAAATCATCTACGCGAATAGGTTTTCTCATAAAACTGACATTAGTAGAAGTTGAAAATCTTCTTCCAAACTCCTCTGTATACCCCTCCCCAAATGCTGTCAAAAAGCAGGCTTTAACCTTATTATCTATCTTTCTTATCTCTTCGTACAGTTCAAAGCCATTCATATCCGGCATTTTAATATCAAGAACTAGATAGTCATATCTCTTATGACCTGACTTGAACATAGAGAGAGCCAATAAGGGATCAGTAAATGCATCGACTTCGAATCCCCCATCTTCTAAGCTCATAGAGAAAATCGAAGTATTATCAGGCTCATCATCTACAACTAAAATCTTGTTCTTCTTTTCTTTAGCCACTTTTGATTACCTGCCATCCTTTCTGGAGAACATGATTGTCTTCCTACTACTACTTAATGGCAACGTAAAAGTAAATGTTGCTCCTTCCCCATCAGGATTATTTTCAGCCCACATTTTCCCCCCATGAGCTTCTACAATACTTTTTGAAATATATAAGCCTAAACCAGTACCGGAAAAAGACCTAGTTGCAAATTTGGTAAAGAGTCTCGGTAGTATTTCAGGATTAATACCTTCACCTGTATCTTTTATACTAACAATAACTTCCTCCTTTTTCCTTTCTGCGGAAACAGATATGACTCCCTCCCTCTTTTTCGATGTGAATTTGATAGCATTGTTCAATAGATTAGAAATAACCTGAGTAATTCTATCTTCATCTGCGTCTATAGGTAAAGGATCATTTACATCCTGTTTGAAGTTATAAAATAGTTTTACATTTTGATTTTCTTTTTCAATATAACCTACATAGTCTTGTACTATATACGCTAATAAATTACCTATGTTGAACTGTTCTTTATGTAGATTTAGTGTATGGCTGTCTATTCTTGTGACATCTAATATGTCATTTGTCAATCTTTGAAGTCTAACAGCATTTCTTGATATTGACTGCATCATATCTTCTCTTTTTTCTGGATGCTTATGAATTAAATCAGTATATCCTATAATAGCCTGAGTAGGAGTTTTCATTTCGTGGCTTGCAATATTGATAAATTCCTTTTGCATTTTATCATGGGTTTTTAGTTGTTCATACAAGTCTACTTGTGTCCATAAACTTTCGAAAATTGAAATGTAGGATACAACAGTTGGTTTGCTATTTGAATAAGTAGCCATTCCTACAGCTTCTATGAAATCCTCTTTAGTATCATCTGTTTTTTCAAAGACCAGAGATTCTTTTTTGTCAACTACTACTATGGTAACTGTACTTACTGCAGTTTCCTCAGGTGACATATTGATGCTTCGTAAATCAAAATCCTTCCTTCTCTTCCCCTCTTGATATGATATTACTGTATTTTTCAATATATTGTCGATGACATCATTAGTTGGAGTCAGAATTCTCACATTTACACTACGCTCTCTCATTGCTTGCATTAAGAGTTGTATTATTCCCATGCGATATTCACGGAGAAAGGCATTAATCGTAGGAAGTATCAGCAAAACTTCATGCTGGACTGATTTTACCATATCAACAAACAATTTTTGTATGCTTTGAGGGTCTTGAATTACGTAAGTCTTTTCTAATTCAATTCCTCCTTCAATCTCGTTTATCTTACGCTCAGCAGGTATTGCTTTATTCCATAGATTTTCAAATAAGTATCGTTGCTGTTCTACAATGCTTCTAACATTACTATACACAGTTTCTGGATGTGCATGTACTTGTTGCATAATAGCAGAAGATGAATATTCTGTGTCTGTTACTACAAAATTGGTTCTAATTCCGTCTAGATGTCGAACCTGACCAACTTTCATCAATTCCTTACAGTATTTGATATTATCCTTTTTAATTTCGGTAATATATCTGAACTTTGCTCCGATTTCCAGTACTCGCTTTTCAATAATTTTATGACTAGTGGCAGTATGAGATATAATGTCATCATCACAAATATCTATCACAGTGTTTGCACCATATACTACCCTTGAAAATAACTTTACTGCATTCTCGACACCATATAATACCTGAGTTATGGTTGTACCAGTTTTATCAGGCTCAGCCGACAAATTAACATGATAATATGAAAGATCACATTTAAGATTTTTTACTTCAGGAACCGATAGAAGGTCTACAATATTTTGATAAAACTTGATGGATCTGTTGACTACTTACCGTGAGGTGAGGTGTAGGTGCTATTTTCCTGACCCCGTTATCTGCTCCAAGGAAGGATGGAAATAGAAAATCTGGAGGTGAAGAAAGGGACAAACTTTCTGGCTTGTTACAGAATGAATAGTCTCTACAAAATTACGATATGAATTTCCTGTCATAATTAAATAATGACATAAGAAAAATCCAAAAATTATTATGCTTTCTTTATAATTATATCCTAATATAGAAAATAGATAGAATAGAGTAGTACTAGTATAGAAGCTTACTTTCCGAACATTTGATCACATAATGATTTCCCTAATGTTTCATTACATTTATCGTGAAAGTCATTTAGCAGGTTATTAGAGGAATCTGATTGTGGCTGCTGTTGTCGATTTGGATCGTT
>JAATVT010000149.1 GCA_014523685.1 Nitrososphaerales archaeon TH5893 | reverse complement strand
GATAAGTACAATCCCTAGATTTTTTCCAAGAAAAGTCTAGAGCCCTATTCATATATTCACAGGAGGATGAACGCTTGCGCAAGAACAACCACAATGCCCGCAACGCCAACAAAATAAATACGGAGATATAATGCGGCTGAGGAAAAGATCTATAGCATAAAATTTAGAAACAGAGGAATCAATGGGGAAGAAATCCAATAGTCAATACCCTAAAAGTAACGTCTTAGAGTTGAGAGGTTCGATTTATATTTCACTAAAATACCACTCTTAGTCGGTTATTTACGACTTGATACAGTCCAGTATTTTTTTAGTAATAGAGGAATCAAAACAGGATGATGTAATAATCACTAACATGTCTTTACCCTTGGTATGCTTTTGTCTTTCTCAAATGAGCCGGGCTTATCACATACGTCTATCCGCTACTAATACTAGTGTTGTGCATTACTGGTATATGTAACTACTGAAAACGGATAGCTAGAAATAACCAAATAAATATTTTATTTTTCTCCCAGAACACAAAAGTCAAACTTTCGAAAGCGTAAAATGTCTATCATATTTTTGCCTCTAGTTTCGACAACATACCAATGCTGGGAGTCTTCGTCAAAAGGAGTTATAGTTGTCAGTAAATCCATTCTTCGATGTTTGATCACAAGTGTCCACAATGCCATCCTTTATTATTATACCTGCTACAATTTAGGTCTGTCCAGAATGTTCTATATAGTCTCAATTACATTCCATTTATTATACCCACCATGTCTGGATTTCGTATTTGATCGTGTAACTGCAGTAGACTCCGTAATATTCACCGACTACTTGCGTATGAAACCTTTCTTTTCCATATAACTTTTTTACAGAGGTTGATGGAATGTAATCCAAGGTCCACTATCAAATCCTGACTTGTATTCAAAGTTAGATTTTATCCTTATCGGTAAATGATATGATTATGATAAGTGGAAACCATTAATTCAATCATATGAAAGAATGGCCTTCATCAATGCTTGGTTCAAATCGATTATCTTTACATTACTATGCGTTGTCAATATTGCCTATTCCAAACCTCTGAATCTTGGGAATACGTGCAACCAGTACCGCAAAAGCTATTGCGATAAGCCCCATAATAAGGAAGCCAAATCCAAATGCCATTCCAATAGAACATGAAAACCAAATGCTTGTAGCAGTCGTCAGGTTAGTAATCTTCTTGTCCTCTTCACTCTTTAGAATCAGTCCAGCACCAAGGAATCCAATTCCAGTCACAATCTGAGCTGCAATTCTTGATGGAGAATACGGAACAACAAGACCAGATAAATAAGAAAAAATCATTGAGCCTCCAATGACAAGACACTGAGTACCTATACCAGCAGGCTTACCTTTAGATTCTCTTTCAAGACCTATAATAAAGCCAGCTAGGAATGATAACCCAACCCTATAAGAAGTTGGGTTGTTAACCCTTGTAGAAAATTTATCTCTTCCACCAATCTGCAAACATGATAGATATAGTTAAAAAAGGTTGGCTCAAATAAAACATTCAGTCATGAAAACTTTGCTTATCATGCGCCACGCTAAATCAAGTTGGAACGAGTTAAATATTCCAGATCATGATAGGCCACTTAACAGGCGGGGTAAGCATGACGCACCGCTAATGGGAAAGCTACTTCGTGATCAAAAAATTACTTTAGATCTAATTATAAGCTCAACTGCAGTCAGAGCAGAAACAACAGCAAATCTTATAGCTAAGGGTTCTAAATACAATGGAGAGATCGTCTTAGATAATTTAGTCTATAGCGCTGAGCCTATAGATCTTTTGAACCTTTTAAGCAAATGTTCCGATGGATACAATAGCATATTATTGGTAGGACACAACCCTACGGTGGAAGAAACGGTCCAAATGCTTACAAACTCGCCAGAAATAACAATGGCAACATGTGCTATTGCACATCTAATACTAACAATTGACAGCTGGACTGATCTCAAGAAGAAACAGACTGTTAGGAATGATTTAGTGAATCTTTGGACTCCGAAAGAGCTATTCTATTAATCTTGTACGATTATGCTTGATGATATAAATATCGAAGACTAACTAACCCTCATGGGAGCATAGTTATTAAGAAGTACTAGCAGAGATTGATCTAAATTCTGGACTTGGAAATTATTTCTCTCGGTCGTTCCTGTCTTCCAGAGATGATACAACTCAAATCAATATCAGAAGCTAGTTCAAAAGCCTTGATTTTGTTTCTTATTGTGAGTTCAGGAAAAGGGCTTACGCCTGGCACGAGTTTTAACGTGAATTTCTGCGGGTTGCTAGAACTTAGTTGAACTTTAGCTTTATACCTTTCGAATATTTCGCTTAAATCTATACAAAGCGCAATCCGCTGTATAGATTTCTGAGTATAATGAACAAATAAGTCACTATATATCGAATATAGCTTACCTGCACTTTTAGGTTTTCTTCTGTATACAAGAGATAGAGCTAGAATAAGCTGATCCTCATGTGAAAGCATAGGACAGGTCTCACTCATTATCACTTCAAAAAGTACATCTATGTGGGCGCGTGCAACAAAATGGTCTATAAGCATTTTTTTCGCACAAACAAATATTTGATACTCTTTGGAGGTAATTATTCCAGAATCCATTAATAGATGCACAAACTCGCTTGTTGTATTTGGCAGGACCCAGATGCTATACTGTTCTTTTATACGATTATAGGTATTTCTGACATCTAATTGACGTATGTTATTACTTAGGGGATTTCTAAGGTATTCCGACAGATAACCCTCTCGGAGTCCATGAGTGCTTACAATTACCTTTTTAATTTCAAGCTTCCGCATCAGATTCTCAATTACAAAAGAAGCGGCAGTGATACTATGGGCTCTTTTATTTCCAATAACATCTATATTTGCTATTTGATCAGAGTCAAGCTTGCAAAGATTTTTTCTTATAGACTGAAGTGAGAAAGAATCCATAACATAATTATGAAGTTTAGTAAGAGGATATTTGGTTATCTTCTGATGGTATCTAGCAATGGCTCGGACCGACCCACCAATACCAATTAGGGGTATAGCCTTAGATGTTTTCAGGTCACTAGAAGATGGTAGGTTGCTTATGATCTCGTTTTCTAATAAGGAGACAGCCTTCTTTGAAAATTCTCCATTTGGTTTCAGAGCATATTTCTCCGAAAGCCTGAGAGCTCCCAGAGGAAGGGATATTATTTTCTTAATCTTGTAATCTTTTGTCGAAGTCATTTCAAGACTCCCACCACCCAAGTCAAAAAAAAGCGCTTCAGGTAGCCATATTGCCCTTGAGGCTCCTAAATATGAATATAATGCTTCCTCCTCTTCCCCCAGGACCTTGAACCTGAATCCTGTTTCTTTTTGCACCAACCGCAGAAATTCATGTTGATTAGAAGCTTCTCTAACGGCGCTGGTTGCTATAGTTAATACGTTTCTGATTCTCTTTAAATGAATGACTTCACGAAATTCCCTTAAAGCTGCTACCGCCCTAGTCATGGCACGCCCACTCAAAAAACTATTGTAGCTAAAGCCTTCTCCAAGTCTTGTTTTTACACTAAATTCTTCGTCTGTCCTGAATGAATTATCTGATGCAACAATATAATTTACCAATTTGACCGAATTGAAACCAAGATCTACGACCGATACCTTCAATGGCGAGTGTCGATTACCCTCCTTGATGAACGTAAATATAAGTACACAGGTCAGTTAATTTGATATTATAGGGTGTATTAATTAGTATCATATATAGACTATATAGCTCTATTGTCTCGACTTCTTTCCATTCCCTGCAAATAGAGCTAGAACTCTAAGGAAAGAACCAACACATTCGTTCCCCGAAAATTCAGGAACGCTTTATTTCATAATTATTTTTTTCCCGTTTATTTCGCTCTATTGCCTGCGATATAATTCGCTCTGCAGCGCTTTTTTCTTCCCATTTGACTACCTTTACAAACTTGCCAGATTCCATGTCCTTGTGATGTTTTATAAAATGCTCGAGTTTCTCTCTAAAAAATGAAGTAAGATCAAGTATATCATTGATTTTGCCAAATTCTTGAGAGACCTTAATCTGTGGGACAGCAACAATTTTGGCATCTTTTCCGTCTTGATCTTCTGTTAATATTACACCTATCGGGGAGCATGAAATTAAAGAAAGCGGCAACAAAGTGTCACACAAGACGTATGCGTCTATAGGATCTTCTAAACCCTCTTCTAACGTTCCCGGAATAAAACCATAATTGCAGGGATATGAAACAGCAACTGACAGGACCCTATCTACTCGTAACATCCCCGATTCAAAATCGACTTCATATTTTATTTTGCTATACTTCGGAATTTCTATCAACACATCAATTATTTTTGGTGGGTTCGGTCCAGGACCTAGTGAGCTCAGAGATGGGGACATTTTTATCAGTTCTCAGAGTGAAATTATAGCATTGGGCATCGTGGATTCAATTATGATTCATTGTTTTTTCATATATTCATTCTAGTATAGTCAATCTCCAAACTACCAAAGGCTATCTGAATTACCTCTCAGAGCTGGGTAGCATCTCCGGTATACCAAGCATAAAGGAGCTATGCTTATTATTCATGATATTGGATTTAAAATGGGCAAGAAAGTTTTCATATCTCTTTTTCCTCTTTTGTACAATATCTTCAATTATCTCATTT
>JAATVT010000148.1 GCA_014523685.1 Nitrososphaerales archaeon TH5893 | reverse complement strand
GCATCTGAGAGATTTGAATATATCATATAGTCAATGTTTCTTTCAAATTTTGTGTCATTCCTAGTGCTTATCCAATTAAAGTCATCTATGGTGAATCCCTTGAAAGATTCGTGTCCACTTTTGAGACTGTTAAAGTAATGTATCCATCCCTCCCAGTCGTAATTTGTATTAGGACCACCTTCAGAGGGTGGAAGTAGGATTATCAGTATGTGTAGACCAATCTCATCGGCTGATGTGAGCAATTTTTCTGTCATTTCTTTCGCATAAGAATTTTTAAAGTCGGTCATAACGAAATAGTATTCGACGAAACCCTTTGCTAAAAGTGCTTTCATAGCTTCTTGTTGTTGTCCTACATCTTGGATTTTTTCTAGTGGTCTCTGATAAGGGGCCCATGCTCCAATTATTGCCTTTCTCTTTTCTTCCTGTGCATGGACTTGTTGTTGTTGTTGTAAATGTGTATTTATTAATCCTGTTCCAGTTGTCCCAAAAACAAGAGAAAGAAAAAATAGTGCTGCTGTTATAACATGTGACTTGCGATATCTTCTGGATGATGCATTATTCCTTTTAGCTGGCAAATCCTATCTGTTGCTCCTCATGCTAAAACGATAGGATTCCAACATATAATCATACGCAAGTTATGGTACCGACTTAGTATACTTATTGTATATGACAGACGACTGGAGTAAATCTACAGGGCTACATTTCAAAGGTATCTGTTGCTGTTTCATCAATACGGTAATTAAGCGGTAGGGGGTATTATATTATGGGATCTCATGAGAATACATGGCAAGAGGCAAAAAATAGTGATGAGTAAATCAATATTGTCATCTAATAACAGAGTCACTGAGGGGATCCCGCATATACGGTAGGTGTATTCATGGATCCCACCACCCGCTGGATCTCAATTTTGGGGATAGCTGCCTTATGTTTTGGACTTGCATTATTTGTTCTCCGAGTACCTGTACGGACTATACTCATATTTTTTGCGATAGGTGTGCCTCTAATAGTACTATGGTTATATGCTGATGAGAAATCAAAACAGCAAAAAAGAGTTAACAAAATAAGTAAACAGGGATGCATTTGTTCGATATGCAAACACGAACAAGCTAAAGTATGTGTAGATCAAAAATGCGCATGTTGTATTATGATGAAAGGCAGTGACATTATGGGACATTCGATTAACCCTTTACAATAGGGAAAGCAAATGAAAACCTCAACAGATCTGCTTAAATGGTCAAAAATGGAATATAATAAACAGCAACAGATTGGCTGTCATAGATACGACAACAGCAATTACTCTAATAATATTACTTATTGTTGGTGCTTTTATAGTAAACCGTATTTTTCATCGAAGACGACAGCTGTTGGGTCAAACACAGACACAAGGACAAGATGCCCATAGCAGTGATGATGATAATAACAATCTCGAAGTAGATATGGCCAAATCAGATAGGCATTCCATAATATCAGGTTTCCCAACAATACAAAACAAATTAAAGATTATTGCTGCTCTTGGGACATTCATCTTTATAATAATAATATTAGCTGAATCTGTTGTTATAGTACAGGCAGGACATAGAGGAGTAGTACTTTACTTAGGTGCAGTAGAAAACAGAGTATTGGGGGAGGGAATGCACTTCATAATTCCTTTTGCTGAACAAGTAATACAATTAGAGGTTCGCACTTTAAAATATCAAGCCGAGGCTTCGGCAGCATCTAACGATTTGCAAGAAGTCCAGACAGTAATAGCATTAAATTATCATATCGATCCAAGTGACGCAAATGCAATATTTCAACAACTTGGAGCTGACTATTCTGATAGAATAATCGCTCCAACGATACAGGAATCAGTTAAAGCAAGTGTTGCCAAATTCAATGCTGAAGAGCTCATTACTAAAAGAGAGACAGCAAAAGGTGTAATAGCAGATGCCATACGCAATACTCTTTCTGATAGGGACATAGTTGTCGAGACTGTATTTATAACTGATTTCAAGTTCTCTCAAGCCTTTGCAGATCAGATTGAACAAAAAGTGGTAGCATTCCAGAAGTTCCTAACAGAGCAGAATAATTTGAGGGCTATACAGGTAATTGCAAATCAAACCGTTGTACAAGCAGAAGCACAGGCCAGAGCTAATATCGCGAAAGCCAATGGAGAATCACAGGCCATCAGGATTATAAATGAACAACTGCGTCAAAATCCACAATATCTACAGTGGCAAGGAATTAATAGATGGAATGGACAGCTACCCTATTCTCTTGGCCAAGGTGGAGTAGTACCTTTCTTTCAGTTGCCTGGGCCGATTCAACAACAGGGGCAAAACCATACGGGTCAGTAATTTTTAGAAATCATGGTTGTTGGTTAGTTGTAGCAACGGCCGATGATTAAAGTTGAATGATGTCAACAAATAATCTTAAAATCTGCCGCTGTCTCTGCTAAATCGATAGGTATGATAAACTGCAGTCTTTTAGTATTTCACGAGCTCGCCCAAGTTCTACTTTTCAGAATACTCTGCCGGTAGTTGTCTGATATTCGTTATCTTCTTGTTAGGCTTCATTGCCTTTCTCCTCTTTTATATCTTGTAATAGTTTCTTGATAGTATAGGTGGTCCTTTATACCTTAATCATATCTAATAGTGGTCTGTAATGACCAACTTGCATATGTGTATACACACGATTTAGAATAGCCATGAGGATTCAAGAGGAGTCGACCAACTGTAAAAAGTTTGGATTTATTCTATATTATTGGGAATATGACGAATGAATGCCCTATCGGGGAGAATCTTTAAGTAAATCCCCGGTATAGCAGATATGTGACTACGATAGTCGTTACTATGATTGTCGCAACAATACTATTGACTATTGCTTTTGCAAGTACGCCATCCTTTCCTTCTGCTCAGAACAAGACCGACGGAAACGTGGTCACTACAACGACAGAGAATATGACTGGTGATAATGATAGTGATGGCGAGTATGCTGCAGAAATGAATGATAGTGGAAGCATATCAAGTTTTCATGATGGGTGTCCATTTAGTTTTTGTTAACTCTCTTACAAAGAATATAATAAAAGTTAAACTACGCGGTGTCGATATACTACTTGTCAGGCATGCAAAGTGGGGCAAATGTCAAAAATCCTTTCCTACAAGAACAATAGAAATAGTATTGTACTCTCAGTATCGTTGATTGTATCGATTATTATTACAAACTCTTTTATCGTGTTTTCTCCAGACGAAAATAGCAGGTCTTACTTTTCCAATCTAACATCGACTATCACAGTGGGGATTCCAATGGTTATAGCGTTTGTTATGGTTTTTAGATACAAAAGAAGCATAAAAAAGCAAGAGGATAAACTTCAAGTGTACCCAGAACATGACAGGGTCATCCCCGGCTTTTATGATAATAATAAAATGCATCTGTCGATTTGTATTTTCTTGGTACTGTGGTTTGTTGCTCATATTATTTGGACCTTCCAGTATCAACAATCTTCGAATATTGCGATACAAGATGTATTTTGGTTTATAGGGTATGGATTTTTTGGTTATTTCCTGTATAGTTTGTATTATCATTTTTTTAGGAAGGAATTTGAACCATTTGTTCTTATTTTGATAGCGATCATTATCGTAGTAATTTTAGTTTTTATTATTGATGTTATAGTAAGTACTCTCCGACTGGTGTCTAGTCAGACAATTGACATTTCTGTAATATTCGTTACCATTGCTTACCCGATACTAGATGCAATAATGGTTTTTCCAGCTATATTGATTTTTTGGGCAGCAAGAAGGCTAAGCAGCAAGCGTTTAAGCTATACTCCTGAACAAAAAAAAGAAGTAAACAAGGAGGTAGACGAAGTGTCTTCTCTTGCCCCTGTATCTTCTATTTGGATACTGCTTCTGTCTATTTCAATGATACTAAATGTCATAGGAGATACTGGATTTGCTTATAGTACTGCGTATGGCCCTGATACAGTTCAAAATGATGTATGGATATGGGATATTTTTTACAATAGCTCCGGTCTTTGTTTGGCAGCAGCCTTGCTTGGTTACAAAAACTTCTTCTCGTTTAAAAGAATAGATACTATGCAACACTAAAAAGGACGTACAGAAAGCAATAGAGCTTTATTGTTGGCCTTCGCTTACATGAATCTAGCCCATTTCGAATTGTAGGTAAAATCCAAACGCCAGTGCGATCATACCTTGATCAGGGGATCGAAGATGTCGGTAACCGCGTCGGCGATTTTAATACCGTAACGTGCGCGGGCCTTTTTAGATTGTTCGATTTGTAAACCTTTTGTGCTTAGGCGGTTTACAATATTTCCTGAGTTACTTCCGTTAAAGTCTCCTGGGCAGGTCCGGTCTTCATCCGTTTCCACTGAAATCCCAGAGCCCGAAACGGCGTTCACAATGGCCTCTTTAATTTGCTGTTTTAAATGGGGCGGCGTTGATTGTCCTCCTCCGATGCAAATGGAATCATTGTCCCATCCATGGAAGGCAACGGAATATTCAAAGTGACGCCCAATTATCGATTTAAGTTTCGGGAATGATTCTTCGTTAATATCAGTCGAAGTAATGTGCCAACGGTCATAGGCACCACCCCCTTGTTTAAAACCTTTACAAATCCATGCAGAGACATACCTGTCTGGAAGCTGCTCACAAATACGTTCTGCTTGCTCATCAGTATGTTTTTCGATATTGCCGCCATGCGGAGCGATGACAATTAGTTTCGTATTATAGCCGTTATCAATTAGATGTTCGACAAATTCACTCTTATCTTCTGCCTCAGCATCGGTAAGATTCATGGTGACTTGAGCTTTAACTTTTCCCCTAAAAGGACTAGTACTCAAGAGTTCCAAGCGATCCCGTAGATCTTCGGGTTTCGTGTACCCCACCACAAATACAGTATTTGGTTCCTGATCATGAACGTCACTTACCGTATAGACCGCGAGTGTACTATTCCCTTTTGCTATGGGTCTTACTATACGAATTTGTTGACCTTGATTTATCCCTATCATATTAAGCCGGCTACGGTTTGCTGAACAATGCTCGCGACGGTGACCATTACTAACTTTGCTAATATCTGGTACGAATTGAGCGGTGTAGAAGCCTTTATAGTTCTTCTTGTATTTCTTTTTAACATTCCCTCTCATTTTTTTAAGTACTGGTCTAGATTTGTATCTCTATTATACATTGCTTCCTAAAGATCCTGACATTAGAATCCTTCTTGGTCATACATGTACGGACTTTATTCTTCGATCTAATTCTAAAACAAGAATCAAAAGGGCGCTAATCCTGCAAGGTGGAGGTGCACTTGGAGCGTATGAATTAGGGGTATATCGAGCCCTATGTGAAAGGTTAATTGAAAAAGATAAATCTGACGGTACTAGAAAGAATAGACCTCTGTTTGTACTGGATGCAACAAGTGCTGTTACGTTTGATAGTTATTTGTGCGAAACTAGATATGATGATGGCCGAAAAAATATACAAAATAACAAGGAGACAACAAATGAGCGTATACTAAATTATCGTGATGGTATTACAATGCAACATGTGAGGGCCACAGAAGGCGATTCAAGAGTATGCAGGTCTTATAGTTTCGAAAGAGGGATCCTATAAGATACCCATAGAAAAAATTACGGAGAGCTCAATTTAAAGACCCCAATATTCTTCTAAGGTCTTCCTTTAATGCACTAAAATTATCAAGCCTAGTTCTGTCTTTTTCGTTAGATGGCAAGTTTTCTAGCAAATCCCTTTTCACTTTGTCTGTCATGTAATAAACTGAATCAACTATGTCAGTAAATTCATCCCTGTTAATTTCAATAACAGCTATTCCATTATTTCTGTCGATATTCAGACTTTTAACCATACGTAATGTTATTCAATAATGTATTTTATGGTTTGGCTATATGAGCGTCATCAACTAATCTTGTTGTTATTAAATTCTTTAATAATGATAAAGACTACAGGAGTAAAGAGTTATAGGAATTGAAAATATGTTGGTAGAATAAAATATTTTCAAAATATTTTGAAAATAGAATTGAAATTGGGATTGACAATGAATTAAGACCTTATGAAAGTGCCTTCATGGATTAGATCTTAGAATAATTATTGGGCTTCATTTTTTATTTCTGCAAGCTTTCTGTCTATTATTGCTTTAAATGAAGAGAACGGATGTGCACCCTTTAGCATTTCAGGACTAGAACCATCCTTGCTGTTTACAATTACAAATGAAGGAGTATCTTGAAATCCAAACGACGATCCTAGTTTAATATCTTTTTCCACAAAGGATCTATATTTTTGACTATCGAAGCAAACATTAAACTTGTCCATATCTAATCCATGTATCATGGCTACAAATTTTTTCAAGTTCTCTTTGTTGACCCATCCAGAATCAATTGGTTTTTGATTTTCATATAATAACTTGTGAAAATCCCAGAATTTTTCCTGTTCATGTGTACATTGAGCAGCGATAGATGCTCCCATAGAATCAAATCCTCTATTAGGTAAATGTTTGAAGACCAAGGCAACCTTCCCTGTATCAATATATGCTTCCTTGATTATGGGCTCTGTAGCTTTTACATATCTGGCACACAGGTAGCATTGGAAGTCACTGAAATCAATAATCGTAACAGGGGCAGTTAAAGGATTACCCAAGTATGGAGAACCTTGCTGTATTAGATTATCTAATGAAAGATCCTTCATTTCATTTTGTGCTTGTTGTTCTACAATAGCATACACGTTGTAATAGTATTGGTTGTTTTCTAAGTCTGGTGAAGAAGAATATGTTAGAATAATAGCAGCAGTTGTAATTATGATTAATACAAAAATTCCTATTAATAAAATAGTTTTAGTAACAAAAGTGGCCGGACGTTTTCTATGCAGAAGCATAATTTTGATTTAACTAACTTTCAAAATTTGCTTATAAAATACTTTCTTAGAACATTCTAGGAGCTATATTCCTAATTTATAGTAAACATTATAGTTTTAACTTGTATAATCGGAAAGTAATGATCACATTAATAGGGCTTATTTTAGGATGGGGGAAATGCTCAGATGGAGTAAGTTTTTTATGACCTCTAGACTATTAGCGACTATTCTTTCTACAGAAACATAATACGACATGAATATTGGGTAAAGATGGACGCATCTGACTTCTATTTCCATATGATTTCATATTCATTAATCCTTTAACAGATTAACATCTCGTATTGAATAATCAATACATTGAATGTTAGCATTATTTTTTGTCATAATATATCTTACTCCTTAGTCTTGTTGTTTTGATCAAAGATTTATTACTTCACATCAATCGATATTTCCAGCTGTGATTAAATCTCACCGTTTACTTGTGTTTCATTCATACTGAATCATCTAAATCATTTCTGATCCCTCATATAGAATGCTAATTTCTTAGCATTGTAACTGAGAATACTAGTAATAGCTCGGACAAGAAATAATGTTCGAATATGTTCAAAATAACAAAATTCAATTTGTGTGTGATTGGAATGTTTGTAGGCATTGGACTCATAAGTGCCCTTCCTTTTGTGGGTCTATCATGTAGATGGTGTACAGCTG
>JAATVT010000147.1 GCA_014523685.1 Nitrososphaerales archaeon TH5893 | reverse complement strand
TCAAAGACAATCAAGAGATGCAGCCGTAACAAAGCTTATCGCAAGGCCAATGTTAAACATATTCTTCCCAGAAGTATCTCATTTTGAGCAACCTTTAAGTGGAGAAGTTTGTGCCAGGAGGCAGCTTTGGGAGACGCTATTACATACAAAAGGATCTCCTGATGGATGGGGAATAGATGTGTGGTTTTTAATCGAATCGGCTCTGCGCGGGTACAAAATTAAAGAAGTCTTTCTGGGAAGAAAGGAACATACATCTTTTGAAGACTACAGAGAAGATGTCGCAAAACTAAGTAAGATGGCAGAACAAGTAGAATTTACAATTATCAGAGAGGCCATTAAGTTTGATAGATTACATTTGGAAAGCACAGTCAAAGTTTAGTGGTAGTAATTTTAACTTACTTTGTTAATCTCTGCACAATTACATGTGGAGATAAGCCCGGGATCAAAATGCTAACAATTCTGCCTTGTATCTTTATTTCAATTGTTAATATATCTAGCAAATCCAAAAACTAGGTTCTATTATTTAATGGCAATGTGACAGCGTACCGCGCAGTACTGCACGAGCATACCTCTTCAATTTACATTGTGATGCATGCTAATTGCAAATCCATATATCAATCTTGTACGACTAAGATAGTTTATCAATTGTGAGGACACAATTATTATGGTAATAACAAGTGACACGCTATTGTCGTAGTTGTGCAACTCACTTTAACTTCATATTTTATCTCTCTTTATATACTAAAAGCATACAACCTATTGCACGGTAACATGGATGATGTTAATGGTTACGAGAAGAGAAAAGAAGACCATCTTATCCGAGACTATGATACAGTACTAAGAGAAAGCGCACTATTAACAACTTTTGCGGGAATCTTATTTGGCTTCTTGCTTAACATCTCAATTAATGCTGCCAGAAATGAACTAGAGTACGACGATAGAATAGCACTTGTTGTAGCTCTTTTTTCTATCACCATAGCAATATCTCTTTTTGTAATGCCTGTGATCTATCATCATATACAATATCCTTATGGAGACTTTGAGAAGTTTAAGAGGAGGAGTCACAGGTTTGTTATTTTTGGCTTAATTCCTGCTGGTTTTACATTATACTTAGGCCTAGAGCTCGCTCTTTCCTCTGTAACAGGGGCAATCCTCGCCTATTTACTTGCTGCAATACCATTTGTCCTAGTCTACATATTCTTTAGAATGAGAAAGTAAACTGGATATTTATCTGGCTAAGAGTCTGAGATAGAACTAAAAACTAAAAAAGAGAAGGCTCTGAACATATAATATTGATGTTATCCGTTTAACCATCTCTCCATCTGCCTATTCTGAATTCAGTTTCTATGCACGCCTGTCTTTGTGTGCCTGTAGATTCTGATACTATGCTTTTAGAAAGGCTCTACACCAATTGTCATTTCCTACGTGTTTGTGCGAATTCCTTTCTTTCATCTACTGCATTCATGATATCGGTCTTAGTTATTAGTCCTATTAGCTGCCCTTCTTTATTGCAAACAAAGACCTTTCCCGTATGTCGTTGGGTCATTTGCATTAGCGCTTCATCTGCTTTTCTGTTTGGCTCCATAACAATTAAGCTATCTTTTGGAGACATTATATCTTCTACATTGACCTGACGTCTGCTCTTTTCTGGTACATCCAAAACTTGTTTTAAAGTAACCATGCCAACAAGAAAGTTATTATTATGAAGATCATCAATAGTGCTATCTACGGTTCTTAGCACTGGAAATGCACTTTTCATATATAGCTGGAAATAGCTCCGTAATGCTTCATCTACTTTTGTTCCCTGTCTTATGAATATTATATTAGTATTCATTATATCCTTCAAACTTGTAGGAGCTAATGCTGATGATATTTCACTTTGATATTGATACGATTGAGCGCCATTAATCAAAAACCAGCCTATTAGGATTAGCCAAAAACCACCGGTAAATGATCCTCCCAGCACAGAAAGAAATCCAACTCCTATTAATCCATAAGATATCCAAATACCAAGTTTTACTGCAATTTTTGTTGCTTGAATATAGTCTTTCTTCCATCTTACCAAGGCAGCACGCAATATTCTTCCGCCGTCAAGTGGAAATGCAGGTATTAAGTTAAATAATCCAAGAATTAAATTTGCTACAGTACCATAAAAAAGGATACCTTCAGCCATCACGAGTATTGTCATAGTGGGTTCTACTATGTTGGCGACTGTTGCCGCATTTGCTTGTGGGAAAACAACCCACCACACACTTCCTAAAGTTGCTGCTATAACAAAACTTGTAACCGGTCCGGCTACTGCTATTTTAAACTCCTTGCGAAAATCTTTTGTAATCTTTTCTTCTTCGTCAATTTCTGATACGCCTCCAAAAATAAATAAGATTATTTGACGGACTTTTAGCCCATATCTCATGGCAACTAACGAATGTGCTAATTCATGAAGAAGGACTGAAATGAATAGCACAATTGCGCCTGCTGCGCCCATAATCCAGTAGTTGATTGGATTAAGTATGTTAGGGGCAGAGCGCTCTGGCATAAAATATGTCGCAAGAGTCCAGGTTATGAGAAAAAAAACAACAATTAATGTGAAGTGTAAGCGAATCGAAATTCCTTTAATTCTGGATATTTGTAGTGACATGTTATGATTGCTGCCTGAGCCATGTAAATATTATTCTCGTCCATTTTTATTTTATACGACATTTAAGACAGCTACAATTGAATTGAACAAGAGATCCTCCTTCTTGTTTAAGTTGCCGGGTGCCAAACAATTCGGCCATATTTTGAGTTCGTAGGTCAAACAACCTAATTTTCGTCGTCATTCTTCCAACCATAATATAGTATTGGTTATATCTTAGATAAGTAATGAAGAATTATCATGTATCTGTACTAGTAGTTAGCTAACTTCCCGCATTCTTGAAGCATAGGAGAACTTTTACATCTTATTCTGTGTGGCTGAATTGTTTGTTGAAATATTTTGATAAAAGTAATAGAAGTATCTTGCATTTCTATAATGCTCCACTATAACTTCATAACTAATTGCCGCATTATAAGTAGGTTCAAACTTATTATAATGATTACTATTATACAGAGTTACTGATAATAGGTAACAATATAATTGCATTGCAGTTCAGTGTACTCGTCATTCTTTTATAAATTTGATAGGTGTGAATATCACATTGATAAAACCAAAATTGAAAGAAAGAAAAATACGCACAGGAGAAGTAATAGCTATCTTATCAAGCGTGGTTCTATTATTGAATTTTTCCGCGGTCCAGGGAGTACAAGCAGAAGTAATAGAGGTAGAATCCGATGAAATAAAAGAACAAGTACCTGATGTGTATTGTATTTATGAAAATAGAGAGTACAAAATGAAGCCATTTATTTATAAATCCGATGGTGGTGATGAAAATATGATTAGTTACCCAGATCTCCCCGATCATGTTTCACCAGTAATATCTCTAGAAAAAGGAGAAACAATGACCGTAAGATCTGATGAGGAGCCCAAGGATATGACAGCTTATCTAGTGGACTATGAAGGAGATACGACTGAAATATATGCATTGGAAGAGGAAGGCAATAATACATTTAAGCTAGAACCTGCGGGACTTCAGACTTTTGAAGTGCATGCAAAATTCCTTGATGGGCGGGATATATCATATACAGTATTGACAGAAGTCCTAGAATCTAGCTAGACAGGGCGAAACCTCCATTTTTTATATTTATTCCTAACATATTTCACTTCAAAGAGAGATTCCATTACACACCATTTCTTGTTGATGGGTTTTAAGTAATCTAATTAATCGTAGCGTAGCAAACCCTATAATCTTTTGAGAACGATGCTACTTTCGGCAGTTATCCTTGAAATCCTAACTCTATTAGTTTTTTTCTCTCCGCTTCTCCAATTAGTTTCTAAAATTGTTATCTGCTAGCAGCCATAGCATTGACGACGTCAGTTTTGGTAATAATACCTACCAGGTCACCATTTGAATCCACAACAGGAAGACCACTAATTCGGTTCATCGCCATTATTTGGGCAGCGTCAGCTAAATCAGAATTTTGTGAAATGGTTATCGGATCGTACTTCATTACATCCCTAGCCAGAAAATATGTTCTTATTCCTGATGGTATGAAAATTTGTTCCTTTCTCTCTGGACTGGTTGCAGTTCCTTGTGTGGTCTGATTGTACCGTATGCTTCATCCCCAAATAAGGGGGGCCCAAAAAAAACTTTGACGGGTAGCATCTCCTTAAATATCTATATGCATATTGAGATACAGTGGAAAGTTACTCAAGTCATATTTGCAATTTGGAATTACAAGGGGTTATGACGGCATCTAATATGGCATACGTTGTGGTAGCATATTTACTGTGGAGCTGCTCTACAAAATTGTAGGCTTGATATATGAATTGACAAAATACAAGTCTGAGTCTGATGTAGGAACGGATGATCTTATGAATAAGACATCATTTTTTGATGCCGTATGTTCTTGTACCAAATGCAATCATGGTCTAGTAAGAGATTGTCTCAAGGTATCATGTGTTTGTTGCAAAGGTAGTTCACATTCGATGGTTCTAGATGGAATAGAAGGATTTCCGCCGACCGCCGACAACAAGGGATTAGGACATTAACTAGTTGAATGTAAGATTGTCTACTACGAGATTAAAATGTAATGGTAGTATCCATCTTAGCAGCATGAATTTGTTAGTTTCTGTATTATTGGCTTATGACTAAGATCAAATACATATAAAAATTAGGTATTTTATAAAGATGAGAATGAGAGCAGCACCAAATGGAGGAGAAAAGCTTAATGCCAACAATGAGTCACCCATATTTATCAAAATACTTGAAAAATGTAAGAATGGAGCAACAAAGAAAGATATTATAACTAAAGTTCCACCATTCCCAATTTCTAATGTCCAATTCAGAAGGTCTACTGCAGAATTAGTAGATAGAAGGCTACTACGATATGATGAGAAGCAAAATGTCTTTATCACTACAGATAGAGGAATTCTCTTTCTGAATAGAGCGAAGACTTCATGCTAACTCGAAGTGGACTGCGTTGAGTGGAATAAATATTTTCCTAAGAAATATTATTTCCATTCTCTCCAGGAGATCTTGCGAGCAATAGATGATGAGACTCTTTCATCAAATATTCCGTACTTGATACGTCGTAAATATCTCTCAATTTTTACGAATATGAAGTAAATCGTAAACAAGAGAAGTCTATTATTCTATAGATATAGAAAGTAATCTTGATGCTATTATCCACGCGATGAATACCAACACAATAGGAAGGACATCCAAATGATTATACAAATCCGAGGAATATAAATTACAATGTTTTATATGCATCTAGAAGCAATCGTTCAATATGAAAGCGTATGATGTAATGTCAGTGGACATCGTTGCCGCGAAGGAAGATGCTAAAGCTATTGAGATTTCAACGAGAATAGTTTTAGAGGGATATAACGGAATGCCAATAATTGATGATAGAGGAGTAGTAATAGGCATAGTTACAACCCTAGATATCTTGAAAGCAATAAAAGATAACAAAAACCTTGATGAATTATCAGCCAAAGACATAATGACTCGGCATCCAGCCACTTTGAGCCAAGAGGCGACCACGGATGAGATAATAGATATAATGCATAGAAAAGGAATTGACATGATACCAATCGTCTCAGGTGAAGAAGAGGAAAGTAGACTTATAGGAGTCGTTTCCAGACAAGACATTCTGAAAGAGAGACTAAATGAAAGATTCGTAAGTATAGGAAAGGTCTGACAACCATCTGAAGAGGGGTCATTTAATCCAGTTCATAATAATTTTGAATCTGAAACCTATGGCGCAAATGCTTTTTTTGGAATTGATAATATAACAGTCATTCTAGCAAACAAAACTTCTGCTTTCGATAAAATATATTTAAACAGTTTTCGATAGATATTTGCACTGTTATAATGGCCGGCCAGTTAACACCACCAAATACGGAAGAATACACAACGCTTTGTACTGATCTCTATCAATTGACAATGGCTGCCGCTTACTATGTTAGTCCAAATCGAATAAGCAATAATAAAGGGATCTTTGAGATGTTTGTCAGAAGGCTTCCACTGAACAGATCATATATAGTAGCTGCTGGACTAGAACAAACGCTACATTTTATTTTGGATATGAAGTTCAGTGACAAACAGATATCTTATATAAGGTCTATTGATGGGTTCAAGACTGTAGATGAAGACTTCTTTGATTATTTAAGGGCATTCAAATTTACAGGTATTGTTTGGGCTGTTCCTGAAGGTACTATATTATTCCCAAATGAACCTCTACTTAGGATTGAAGCGCCCATGATCGAGGCACAAATTATTGAGACATACGTATTATCCATGATTAATTTTCAGAGTTTAATTGCGACCAAAGCTTCAAGGATAGTAAGTGCGGCCGGCGGCAGATCCGTAATTGAATTTGGTTCAAGGCGAGCTCATGGCCCTCAAGCAGGATTTCTTGCAGCAAGGGCAAGTTTCATTGGCGGATGCACGGGCACCTCCAATATGCTTGCAGGTCTTGAGCTTGGAATTCCTCTATTTGGCACAATGGCTCATTCCTTTATAATGAGCTTTGAGAAAGAGGAAGAAGCTTTTCAGCAATTTAATCGTGTTTTTCCATCTGGATTTTTGTTAGTAGATACCTATGATAGCATCAGGGCAGTCAAGAAGATCATTCAAGCAGGAATCCATACGAATGGAATAAGGCTCGATAGTGGGGATCTACTTCATCTAAGTCTACAAATACGGAAGATATTAGATCAAGCGGGATATTCTTCCACCAAAATTATGGCAAGCGGTGATCTGAATGAATATCAGATAAAGGAACTCTTGAATAGAGGCGCCCCCATAGATTTGTTTGCTGTTGGAACAGAACTGGTTACATCAAGAGATGACCCCGCAATGAATGGAGTATACAAACTGGTTGCGATGAGGGTTCCATCATCGTCATCGTTATCGTCATCATCATCGTCATCATCTTCCTCATTAGTTACAACAGACAAAAAGACAAAACCAAACGACTTCAGTGATGATAATAAATGGCATTTATTATATAAAATCAAAACCAGCCCTGGAAAGAAAACATATCCTGGGCCTAAACAAATACATAGGATTTTGGAAAATAACTTGATAAAAAATGATCTTGTAACCTTGGATAATGAAACTGTGGACAATGATATTAACTCAATTCTTTTATTAAAGAAATATATTGAACACGGAAAGATTTTGGAAGAGATTCCTTCAATGCAGACCATTCAAAAATTCCATTTGCAGCAGCTAAATACAGTTCCATCAAGATTTAAGGATTTAGATCATATTCCAGAAGCATTTCCTGTCCAGTTCAGTAACAAGCTAGTTAGATTGCGGAATGAAATATCCCACAGGATAGAGAATCCACAATAATAGCAGATCCTACTATTGCATTCTGGTGTAAACCAACCTATACTTTACCTGAAAAACCTTATGTATAATGTATGATGAGGTGTTGCACGACTTATTATTACCAGGACCAGAGTTCCTTGCGGAAATTTTCTATTCGAACTTCTGCAATTCAAATGACATGTTATAACTGACACATAACAATAACATCCTCATGAATCGTAGGTTTACTACTCTTCGTTATTTCGGTTCGTGTAGTATCAGAAATTTTAGCTGATTTGTTGTCTCCAGATCAATGGAAGAAAGACCATTCTAATTACCTTGATTATGCACTTGCATCAAAAGAACCGATAACCCTCGAGTTGCACAAACGCAAGGTCAGGCAGTTGTTAGCGTCAGAATTGCTGAGTCTAGGGCCATCCTGCATCAAATGTCCAATACGCCTACTTGATTACATTACCGTACGTTCATCTTCTTTCTTGGATTTATGTAGCCTTTTATCCTCCAAACGGATCTGGTATATCAGAACCTCCTACAATTATAGTAGAAGGAGTAGGGGCTAAATTAATTTCTGATTCTTCAGTAACTACTATTTTATCATACAGATAGGGATTTACCATGTCTTGCGTGAGTGAT
>JAATVT010000146.1 GCA_014523685.1 Nitrososphaerales archaeon TH5893 | reverse complement strand
TCTGACTCTACATTCCTCTTTCCTTGGGCTATACGGGAATATATATTGGCTACCGGAGATGTTTCATATTTAAGAAAAAGATGGAATTCAATTGTTGATTTGGTCAACTGGGGATTTTTGAAAGATTCTGATGGCGATGGATTGGTAGAACATGGCTTTACTGGGATTGCAGAAAAGTTGCCAATCCAGGATTCGACATGGATGGATCATATAGATAGGAGAAAAAGCGCAAATGACATCCAGGCATTATTCTATGAAAGTCTCAGTATTGGAAGTGAGCTTGCAGGAATAGTTGGTGATGATGACAACCGAAGAAAGTGGCTTGATTCTTCGCGGAGTTTACAACTAAGGATAGATTCTGAATATTGGAACGCACAAAAAGGGTTTTACTATGATACTATTCGCCGCGATGGCTCAAAGGACCCTAGCATTCGGCCAAACGCTCTCGTTCTCCTATTAACCGGAGCGGCAAAGGATAGAACTAAAGCAGCTTCTGTTCTTTCAAGATTAGAGCAAAATGATCTGACTACCCCCTGGGGATTGAGGACGTTGAGCAGCGTAGATCCAAAATATCATCCTAGTCTATACCATGATGGCGCTGTTTGGCCCTTGGTTACGGGTTGGGCGGCTGTGGCTGAGCTTAAACTATCCAGACGGGAACAGGCATTATATTATCTGGAATCAATGGCACAAAGGATCTTACATGAGAATGGTATGTATGCAGAGACTTATAGAGGCGACAGGCCTGAGCCATTTAATTCTTGCATTTTACAAGCTTGGTCTGTTGGCATGTACATATACGCATTCCAGGAAATGATGCTAGGAATGAAAATAGAAATGACTGAAAATAGAATTCAACTAGAACCTCAGATCCCAGAATCGTTACTAAACATTTGTTTGCCAATAAACTTCGAACATAGGGTTTCTAAGAAAGAAGGTGCAGGCCAATTATCGGTCACCATTGAACCAGATAAGAAAAGGATATCGGTAGACTTTAAAAGCAATAATTTCGGACCCAGGCCAGATATCTTTAGCAATTCTTATTCAATTACCTGATTATCATTGAGAAAATATAGGAAATATGCAAATAAATTTAACAGCGTATACTTATGGAATTATTGGTTTCCTTCCCTTTGTAAGTACATAAACTAGTTTAAGACCAGATTTGATTCAACCCGAAATAATTAAGTACGCATTAAACAGATCTAGCAACAATTGATGTATTGGGATGATGATTGTAGATAAAGGGAAAATCTTTGAGGTAATTAATAATCAGAAACCTCATTCGGTGGCCCTTAATGGGCCAGAGGGCTTGGTTGCAAAAATACAAGAAATTGCATACGGGATAGAAGAAGCATTTCATATACCCGCTTATGTTATTGGCGATACGTGTTGGGGGTCCTGTGACTTGAATACTCATGCGGCCGACATGTTGGGAGCTGATATTTTGTTTAACATAGGCCACACCATCGCCATGAAGTCCATTGGTAAAAAAGTGGTAATGATTGATGCGTATGATGACATAAGCTTCGATAGTGTAGCAAGGAAATGCGCTTCAGAGTTAAGAGTTCAATATGAAATTGTTTCATTGCTCACGGATAGTCAGCATCTTAACCAGATATCCCCTGTGAAGAAGATTTTTGAAGAATTCGGGTATGACGTCATAATTGGTAAAGGAAAAGGTCAGTTGAACGACGCTCAGGTTTTTGGTTGTGAATTTTATCCAGCCTATCAACTTCTACAAAAAGTTGATGCTTACATATTTCTAGGACAAAGTATGTTTCATTCGGCGAGTATCGCATTATCAACCGAGAAGCCTACCTATATGTTAGATCCTTATTTTCATGAATATATGGAAGTTACTGAGTTTGCTCAGGGCCTCCAAAAGAAAGCTGTTTTGGCAATATATAAGGCGCTAGACGCCGAAAGAATCGGAATTATAATCGGTTTGAAGGAAGGACAGTTTTCTCAAGTCAGGGCTCTGGATTTGAAAAAAGTACTGGAAGGATTAGGTAAGAAGGTCCAACTAATTGCATTAACGGAAATTACCAATGAACGTGTTCAGAATTTCGAGAAAATCGATGCCTTCATACAAGTCGCATGTCCGAGGTTAGCTACAGATAATCATTTCAAAAAACCCATGCTTTCTGTTCCTCAAGGTCTGGCTCTCGTTAGGTTACTTAAAAATGAACCAATAGAGGATTTTCTAAAAGTTCAGCATTGGTTGTAGACAATCTATCATGCTTTGTGTTTGCAAAACAATTCCTTCTTTTTACCAACGCGCAATCCGTACCGGAGATCGACCGTAGTATGATCGCTCCTAGTGCGCCAATTATCAATCAGATAAAATACTTAGTTATCTTCGTACTTTATACGGTTCACTTAGCCAGCTCGCCGAGATTGAATAATTATATTTTTTGGTCTTGGTTTTAAATAGGTTCATGAGTGCTATTTAATAAATGGTTTCGAGGCTTTGGAACGTGCTAGCCCAGTTGGAAAAAAGGTCCAAACTTGAAAGATCGGGAAAAGTGTCTATATCCAGAAAAAGTATGATGCTTGCTATTACATATGAAACAGGGTTATTCTTTAACATACTTCTCAAAGCCATGAATGCCAAACGGGTTTTAGAAATTGGAACCTCTACAGGATACTCCGCATTGTGGCTGGCTGAAGCGGTTTTAGATAACAAAACTACCAACGAAGGTAAGAGATTAGATTCACGCGAAGCTCTGATAACGATCGAAAACGATCCTATAAAAATTAGGAGGGCGTCCAAAAATTTCTCTGATGCTGGAGTTATTGATAAAATTAGTATAAGGGATGGTCCGGCGTTAGAAAATCTTCTTGAACTTTCTAGAAAGACATCTGAGGTCAGGGACCTTTTCGATTTCGTGTTTTTTGATGCAGACAAGGAAAATCTCAAACAATATTTTGACCTGGTTCTCCCCATACTAAGGGTTGGGGGTATTATTGCTACAGATAATGTATTGCATCCGAAGGATTATCATTCGATTATGATGTCTTTTGTTAAATATGTTAGGGCCAAGCCAAACGTTCGGTCAGTAACAATTCCAATCGGGCATGGTGAGGAGATCACGACTAAGTGCTTCTAGCTGAGAATAGAAGAGATATGCTCCATATTTGTAACTATGACGAGAACGGGGGAATCGTGTACCGTAGTAATACGTTAGCCGTTATAGTACGCTCGCTCCAAAGACTTCTAGTTCCTTAGTGCTTTTAGAACAGTATCATTGCTGTGATTCCGAAGTGATGCTTCCGTAATCGCACGCTGAGTGTCCTAAGTTGAACACTGTTCACCAAAGGGTCACATTTGTCGTATCGATCTGCCTAATCTTTTTCTCTGAGGTTAAGATGTTAAGGTCGATAACCGCCAGCAATTTTGTATTTCTATGAGATTTTATGTTCGTATATCTAATTTTGACCTAATCTAGGTCATACATATATTGTACCCATAACCGAAACTAGTCTTCTCAGATTGCCTTAGATGTGTATTGCGAATAAAATGTTCCCCAAATGAATCCAAATGTCTTTCTGAATTACTCGGATAAAAATCATATCCCAATACCATGTATGTTCTTGAATCTGATAATATTGCTGATTGCTATCTAAATAGATTCGTAAGAAAAGCAAAGGAAAGGATAGAAAACGGCATTGAAAACATTTTTAGTAGATGCATCATGGAAGAGCAAGGCTCACAAAAAATAAAGAAATATGCTGATATCTACGTTCTTTCTATAGTATGAGCCTTTCCTTTCCCTATCTTCGCTACGTGTCGACACTTTGAATATGTCGTCACTAAAATGATTTAGAT
>JAATVT010000145.1 GCA_014523685.1 Nitrososphaerales archaeon TH5893 | reverse complement strand
TGGTTTTGTCTTCTCCGAAAAATATTCCATGAGTAGAGAGAATACCAATGGTTTGTCTAATTCCCGATTATTGATTCCTCAAATGCTCCTTTACTGAGTCACAGAGCGGGGTATTCAGTTTGCAGTTTTCTCGCCATCACCCTCTGTAGAATCTGCGATGGGTTCTTCATTTCCTCCTTCTGTTTTTATTGTATATCTTGTAGTAATGCATCTCTGTATTTCTTAGGTAATTCAATTAACCCTGAACACGTTTAATAGCATTCGTTACAACTATGCCATTTTAGAGTTTCAAGATAAACTTGTAACGATCATTTCCAATAGCTCGAGCCTATAGTTTTATCTTTAGATCTGCTGTTGACTCTGCTGTGTCAAAGGTTTGTACAAAATTTAGATCATGCAGAAAGACAGTTATTGGTGAAGATGATGTGACAGTCATTCTATGAAACTAGATTTACTTACAAATGCAATTGTAGTAGATGATGTCGTAGGATCTACTAGGAAATCAATAGATGGGCTCACAATCTCAACGAAAGATCAAGGTGTGAAGGGAAGGGATCTAGAGAATCCGAATATAATGATGACCGAGAAGGGATGGAAATCAACCCGAGGGAAAAAGCGCGAGAGAGAAGTGAAGCGAGAGAGGAGCGAATGACGAGTCGGGGGCTTAGGGGAAAAGTTGCATTAGTCGCAGGAGCGACTCGAGGTGCTGGACGAGGGATAGCCGAGCAATTAGGTGCGGCCGGAGCGACAGTCTACGTCACCGGGCGAACAACCAGGTCAGAGCGATCGGAAATGAACAGACCGGAGACAATCGAAGAGACCGCGGCTCTCGTGGATAAAGCCGGTGGCCGCGGTATTGCAGTTCAGGTAGACCATCTCGTCCCCGACCAGGTGCATGCGCTGGTGACTCGCATCAAAGGTGAACAGGATGGCCTGCATGTTCTTGTGAATGATATTTGGGGAGTCACGACGATGGAATGGAATAAATCAGTCTGGGAATCCTCTTTGGATATTGGATTGCGAACCCTCCGTCTGGGTGTAGACACGCACGCTATCACCAGTCACTTCGCAATACCTCTGCTCATCAAGACACCAGGCGGCCTAGTTGTCGAGGTGACTGACGGGACTAGTGAGTACAACGCGACCAACTACCGGGTCTCCTTCTTCTATGATCTAGCAAAGGCGTCAGTGAGCCGAATGGCATTCGCGCTGGCGCACGAATTGCAGCCGTACGGCGCTACGGCGGTGTCTCTCACTCCGGGTTGGCTACGGTCAGAGTTTATGCTCAATGAGTTCGGCGTCAGCGAAGCGAATTGGCATCAGGCGACTACACGCGTGCCGCACTTCGCTATTTCCGAAAGTCCAGCGTTCATCGGCCGAGCCGTAACAGCGCTCGCACAAGATCCCAACGTATCGCGCTGGAATGGAAAGTCACTGTCTAGCGGGCAGCTGGCGAAGATCTATGGCTTCACAGATATCGATGGCAGCAAACCAGATGCCTGGCGGTACATTGTTGAAGTTCAGGATGCAGGCAAACCTGCCGACGTAACCGGCTACAGGTAACCTATCGCTTTTTTTGAATAATCAATCATCCCTGTTCTGATTCGCATTGTCTTCCAAAAACCCAAGGAAAGGCAGTAGAGTTGATTTCGAATTTATGAATGGAGGTAGCTTTTATGTTGTTTATGGCGTGTGTGTTATGTAATCATCTTCCGTAACCAGAACTTTCGCATATATGAATTTCTCACGAACTAGTATTGAGTGGACATCAAGATCTTACGAAGGTGGCAAGCGGGAACATCGTCAGATTGGAGATTACAGGATATTCTGTTCATTTAGATGATAATTTTGATCCCTGATAGGGGATAAATAAATCTCCAAAGGTCAATTTATATTGTAAAAAAAAGATTGGAGAAGTTGTGGTATAATTATTCTTCTTCGTCTGACACCATTGCTGCCTGAGATGATGTAGGGCTCTCCTCTTGTATGTACAAATCTATAAACTCTGGTCTTAGTGCAGGAGAGTTATTTCCTGTCTGACAGATCAAGTTTGAATCTTTGATGGTCAAAGCACAAACCTTGTAATCTTCGCCTACAGCAACCGTCATGTTAGGAAATGTTGCAACATATTCTATAATACCGCCGGTGCCATCACTAGCATTCACTGAATTGATGTATGTCTTGCTATCATCAAATAGTTTCACTCTCGATTCTTCGTTTACACTTACTATTGTGACGATGTCCCCGCTATCATGGTTTAATCCTTGTATTGTCATGATCACTTTAAAGATGTCTTTTTTCTTTTCTGTTTCTGAGGTGGGAATGCCTTGTGCAAGTGCGTTAGGACCTATGTTCAAGATTGACGTAGCCATGAACGCAAGTAACGATGCAGACAGAAATGCCCAGGTAAGGTGTTGTTTTTTTCTTGCTCCTAATGACAAACGTTCGTCTTCTCATTTATGAGAATCTCAAGTATTTCTTAGCTTTGGGGATCTCATTCATAAGAAAATAAACTTGCATATTTATGAAACAAGGTTTTGTTCTGTTATCATACTAAATCTTCTTATAAATTTAGTATATTCAGTTAGTGCATACTGTTTCTACTAGGCTAACCAAATTCCCTTGCCCTACCAAGAGAGTAATCATCTATTAATATTGGATCAACTATTAGGGTAAGACTATCCACGTGAATCCAAAAGTTTTTTTATTGTTGGCCTTTATTTGATAGTCTCTTTTGACCCGACTATTAGACCTCGGTATAGAACATATTAGTAAAATCATTATGGAAATGGTAGAACTATCCGAGAAGTCAGTCTTTACTGCAATAGACTCATTCGAAAAGGGTGTAGATGTAAAAAAACAGATTTTCGAATGGTCTGAGAGACTTCGGCAGCTGCAAGAAGAGGTAGCAGATCTCGCAATAGAACTAATTGCACGTTATCAACCAGTAGCTACAGACCTGAGATTCATCAGATCTTGTATGGAAATAGCATATGGGTTCTTTAGATTTGGAAGATATTCCTATGATATAGTAGACGTTCTTGAAAGTATGGGTTCTGTAGCTGATTGTGATAAATCAGCAGTCTTACAAATGGCGACAATAACAAGGGAAATGATACTTCTAAGTGTGAAATCACTTCAAGCCAGAGATAGGGATGCTGTAGGACGACTCTATGAGATGGATGACAAAGTCGATGAACTATATAGAAAATATCTTCAAGAGGCTATCTCTCCCCAAACTAATGAACATAAACAAATTTCTGAACCACGATGTTACATTTCAGCGTTATTAATTCTGAGGTACTTAGAACGTATTTCGGATCATGCATGCTATGTAGGGGACTCGGTATATTATATCATAACAGGAACCTCAAGGCCTAGACGTTAATTGAAAAGAATTGAGCAATAAAAATTACCATCAGGGTATAATTCCTGATTTGATTAATGTCATGAGAATTCTTTGAAAAAAATTCAAAGCTTTCCTTTACTAGAATGAACAAGATCTAATGCGACACTTGTCACATAGACGATATCGTTCCAAAATAGAATAGTAGTTAAATTAATAAACTTGTACACACTAACGGTTTTGAATTAACGTTTGCATTTTCTATTGGTAGTGGGAGTAATGCTCCTTCTTAGCTTCGCATTCTTATCATTCATTACTATAATAAAAGTTGTATCTTCACCCTCGCCTGGATTTACTTTTGCCCAAAGTATACCCAAAGAGGGTAACTCAGAAATCCAGGTTATTCAGCCAGAAGGTGTCGATATTGATCCAGAAGGAAATCTATACGTGAACGACATAGAACCCAATAGGATAATCAAATTTTCCAATAATGGTACATATATTTTGAGTTGGGGTTCAACAGGTTCAAATGATGGCCAGTTTAATCATCCACATGGTAATGAGGTAGATCAGGATGGTAATGTGTATATAACTGATCAAGGTAATACTAGAGTTCAGAAATTCACAAGCAATGGTACTTTCCTAACAAAATGGGGTAGTGAAGGCAGTGAAGATGGCCAGTTTGTTCATCCACATGGCGTGGCCGTAGATTCAAAAGGAAATGTTTTTGTAAGTGACAGAGACAACGCAAACATTCAGAAATTCACAAGCAATGGTACTTTCATAACGAAATGGGGTAGTGAAGGCAGTGAAGATGGACAATTTATCCAACCATGGGACGTTGCGGTTGACTCAAGCAACCTCGTATACGTTCCAGATTACGGAAACAACCGAATTCAAGTTTTCACGAATAACGGTACTTTCATAACAAAGTGGGGTAGTGAGGGTTCAGCTGATGGACAGTTAAATCAGCCCGCGGTGATAACCTTTGATCCCACCGGTCTTCTATATATAACTGATTCCGGAAATCATCGCGTCCAAACTTTTGACAAAAATGGTACCTTTATCGCCAAGTGGGGAAGTAAAGGCGATGGAGATGGACAATTTTCAAAGCCAGAAAGTATTGCTGTGGATCATGTTGGCCATGTGTATGTTGCCGATACAACAAATAATAACGTTCAGATGTATATTCCCAAAAGTTGAGATGCAATGGATTTTAAATGGCGGTGGTATGGAGATTAAGTGAGCACATTTCATCTGATCGGATCAGACCATAAATCCTTTGGCACTATTTTTTGTTTATTATGACATATTCTTTCTGATCCCCAAATCTTAAATATAGTTTACACTTCAGTCCTGTTACATTTATATTATTTCGCCTGGTCAGGTATTTCTTTCTGGTCAGCAATACTTATAATCTAACAAACCTTAACTCAGGCATGGCCGCATCAACAAAAATGCAAAAGAAAAATCTCGATTCCTCTCCAGATGAAACACGAACATTTGAAAAAGGCAAGATAGATCTTGCAAACCTTGGTGATGTTATCATAGGACGAGGTGTCTTAGAGCCAGGTTGGAGCTGGGAGAAGTGTGTAAAACCAATAGTTAAAACAAATAGTTGTGAAGCACCACATACACAGTATTTTATTTCAGGGAGATTGAAGGTCGTTATGGACGATGGTTCTGTAGAAGAGTTTGGTCCTGGCGATACGGGTGTAATTCCACCTGGACATAATGCATGGGTTGTAGGAAATGATCCTGTGGTCGCGATCGATTTTACAGGATTGAAGGACTATGCCAAGAAGAGCTGAGGCAACTAAAATTTTATTTGCCTTAACAGTATTTTTGTGGCGACAGACTCTAATATAATGTTGCCAAACCGAATAGAAACAATCGATATGTCTTGGCACGGGTTTTCTGCAAGTAATACTATGGCAACATGGATTTGGGCATTTTGCTTATAATCTAAAATCCTGGACATTTTTCATTGAAAGTATCTATCATAGATCTTGGTTTCAACTCGATAAAATTGGTAAATTATGTGATAAGTTCAGATAATTCGTTTAGAACTGAAGAAGAAAACAGCGTTAAGGCACGGCTTGGCGAAGGACTTGATGAGAAAGGCTCATTGAGTAGTCGGTCCATAGACCGAGTATTAGAGATTCTAAAATTGTTTCGTGAGATAATTGACATCAAATCTATCAAACATGTTTTGCCGATTGCCACTAGTGCCGTAAGGGAAGCACAAAATAAACAGGATTTTCTCAGTATGGCTTACGAGCAAACCGGCTTTCAATTTAGAGTTCTATCTGAAGTCGAGGAGGCGCTTTATTCGTACTTGGGTGCAGTGAGGGCAACGTGTTACCCAGACATTCTTTTCTTCGATATGGGTGGCGGAAGCCTTGAAATTGTTCGATCCAAAGATTATAGAATAAAAAAAATTATGTCACTTCCTCTCGGAGCTCTGAGACTCTCAGAAAAATTTGGAAGGAAAGACAATAGACTACCAAAAAATGGTATAAATAAATTGCAAAAAGCGATTCTCAAAACCCTTCCTGATCCACGTGATCTCGAATATGGTAACAATACGAAATTAGTTGGAGTCGGAGGTTCAATTCGTGCTATTGCTAGATATGACCAGAAAATCAGGAAATACCCTATTAACATTTTACACAATTATGTTATGGATTATCGCTCCGTTCAATTAGTTAAAAAGAAGCTTTCCAAGATGGATTTAAAAGAAATAGCCGATATCGATGCTATTGGAAGTAATAGAGCGTCCAGTATAACTGCTGCTTCTATTTTACTTAATACAATGATGCAAAAGTTCAAAATCGAATCTATGGTTGTAAGTATTCACGGTCTTCGAGAAGGATATCTCACAGGATATCTAAACAATTTCTCGAATAGACGATCAGTTCGGCTGGATGCTAAGTGGCTTTATGACCATCTTAAAGACCAAATTGAGGATAAATGTGATCATTATCAGCTTCCTAAATCCTCAAGTAAATTTATTCAAATGCTAATATCTTATGGATTAATGAGGAAAGGTGATTACGAAATTTTTGTCAATGCTAAACAAGAGTTGTTAGGACGACTTGCAGAATTTTGGCAACCTGACATTATATTCAA
Source organism: Nitrososphaerales archaeon TH5893 (assembly GCA_014523685.1). GTDB lineage: Archaea > Thermoproteota > Nitrososphaeria > Nitrososphaerales > Nitrososphaeraceae > TH5893. The sequence continues at coordinate 2,479 of JAATVT010000145.1, read as the reverse complement.
TCTTATTATGAATGATGTTTTTCCCAGACTAAGCCATGAAGATAAGTTGATTCTGGCTTTATCAATTATTTTCAGGAGAAAACCCAAGGCTGCAGAGAAAATGTGTGGTCGGTATAGTATCATGTTGCAGGGTTGGAAAAGGAAATCAATACAGAAAATCGCGGCATGTATAGATTTGACTGAAATACTTGAAAGATTTGCCTCTCATGTGGATTTATTTAAAGACGATACCGGAAGATTAGCGTTAAAAATTGTATCGAAGACCAATTTCTTTCCGGAATATTTGTTAAAAGATAAAATCAAACTATTTGAATCCGCAGCTCATGTTGAATTAATTTATACAATTTCTGGACCTAGAAAATAAAAGGAATGGACATAGGAAAAATGTCTATAATGTCGCATGGACTAGGCTTAGCCGGTCGAGACATTGTAATGGGGGTCTATATACTTCCTCCAACATCTATGACTTCAAAGTCTCTGAATTCTACGTCATAACCATCAGTTCTAATTCCAACAAGCCCTCCATTCATCATGTCTTCATCGTCTGTCCATTCTGTGACATATTCCCATCCGTTTCCATTGTTAACGTAGATTTTAAGATTGTTGTGGCCTGTATCTTGAATTACATTTATCCTCAAACCAATCCATTTGTCAGAAGGTATTTCATTATTGTTACCTCCTCCATCATTCCCACTTGCTCCGTAAATCCTTTTAGGATTATGATTATCGCTATATTCCCCATCATTTTTTTCCTTTATCTCTGAGTAGCCGTCAGCTCTTATCCCTGTACTATACTTGTTTTCTCCGTCATGGTAGTTATATAAAAAACCAATACTATCTGTTCCGCCACTTCCATCATATTTATTATATTTGAAGTACATTTGAGCGATATAATTCTGGTTGTCTTTTATTTCATATAGTGCTAATGCCCTGAATTTATCAGCTTGTACGTGACCCAATTTATCTTGAATTTTCATGTCTCCTTCATTTATCCACCAGAATTTGTCATCCGCAGAATCCTGTCCAGTGCTATCTAGGTCACGGTTTTGATTAAACACTTGAGTAATGACTGGATGAGGCGTAGATAGTGCAACCGCCGACGCCATCGAGACCGGTACTCCACAAAGAAGAGATGAGCCAAAGCCCAGAGCTAACAATAGATATACAAGTTTCTCTTTTTGCATGGTTTTGTTCAAAATTGTCGGGATATAAAATTCTTATGAAATGCTGCCGAAAAAACTGGTTCTATTACTTTCTCCTAGCACTTTCCAAAATATCTATAAAAAGAATTAGAGATTCTAGCTAAGTCATTCCATTTATTTAGGACTTCAAAATTATACTCGAATTTTTTAAGACTTCATATTTCTTTTTTGCTGTAGATGATTGCAGGCTGATGTTCCTAGCATATGGAAATAAAGTCTAAATATTTCGTGTTTGAGGAATTCCAGTCAAAATATTCTATCTTGTCTGTCCGGTATGTGGCATAGGTTAGACAGCATTTAGCTCGAGATCTAACAAAATCATTTGCATCATCTGCTAGATAGATGTTTGAAAAAGCATTAGAGGAAAAAAGAAAATTCATCAAGTAGAGATTGCTGAATCTATGAGCATCAGTACGTACTCTTTTGGGGTTAGCTCAGTGCCATGTTGTTCTTTGTATTTTCTACATATCTCTACAATGTTCTTATACCGTGTTTTATCTAAAACAATATTTATCTCAACTTGATTATAGTCATCATTTTCATCCAAGATTTTTTTTCATTTCTGTTTTGCGTCGTTAACATATATAAACTGGCATTCGACTTAGGACCACATATTACAGATAGTTTCTAACCAAAAAATTAAATCTAGAAAACAGATCAATCGGGTTTATGTTAATTTCAACTTAATATGTTTATCCTAGCTACGTATCTTCATAATGTCTGAAAACGCTATCTATATACTTCCTATATATTTCCTATAGACTACATTAAAATGCCTTCTTCTCTATTAAATCAACAATGGAAACAAAAAAAAGAATTCCTTCCTTGGCAGTAGAGGAAAGGACAGATCCAGAACAAATCCAATCATTGATTGACAAACCCTACTATGTCGATCAAATCAAACATAAAATAGAGTAGACAGTAATCCAAATCATCTTTGAAACTTAAGGGTACATTATCAATTTACAATATGTAATCTTAAAAGATCCCATTACAAAAAAAGATTGTACAAGGATTGTAGGTATGAGGAGGGTTACCCGGTTTTAGAACAGGTTAAATATTTAAAGAAGGGGGTACTGATCCAATTCGTAGGGCGGAAAATTGTATGGACAGGAAATGATGTGGGTAGAAAAACAGTTCGTGATCAGTTAGTCACATTGAAAAAATTGATCCTTGAACTAGAAGGTCTGTAATATTACACATGGGCTACAAATACAAGGTAAGAGCCGCGTAGCACCTTTATTCCCCTGTTTGATTTCTCTATTGCTATCTTTTTA
>JAATVT010000144.1 GCA_014523685.1 Nitrososphaerales archaeon TH5893 | reverse complement strand
CCAGTAAAAGGAGTGATGGCATATTCACCGAATCATGAAGCTGCCGTCTCATTTGATGGAGAAGGTTACATACTTAATCGCAGAATTCTCCCACAGAAACAACTTCGTGATGCTCAGAAATTAGGTGTCGAGATATGTGGCAATATTGCTCTCCGGTCGGTATTAGTAGAGGATGATAAGGTAGTGGGCATCGAGGGTCAGGATTTGCAAACAAATGAATCTTTTAAGAAAACATGTAAACTGGTAGTGGATGCAAGTGGTGTTACTTCAGTTCTTAGAACATCCCTACCAATGAAGTCATATATTCAGAAGAAAATTGATAGGGTTGATCTCGAAGCAACTGGAAGGTATATCTACAATTTCGAAAAAGCTTCAGAAGATAAGACATATTTCGATCCACGATATTGCATAATACACCTGGATCAAAAATTGGCTCCAGGCGGGTACGCATGGGTTTTTCCAAAGGGAGAGAACAAAGTAAACATAGGTCTAGGCGTTCAACAGAAAGCATTGGATCGCCATAATGCTAACAGCGGAGTTCGTCACGATGTCAAGACACTAATCGACAATTATGTCAAGAGTAACCCAGTCATATCTAAACCCAAGATTGCTAGTGAAGAAATCGACAATGGAAACGGTTGGGGTACGTGGCAAGTCTCAGTGAGAAGACAGAATGATTGCCTCGTGGCCAATGGGTACATGATAGTTGGCGATTCAGCGTGGATGCCTAAGCCGCTCGATGCGGGTGGGATAGGACCAGCAATTATCGCAGCAACGATTGCGGGGAAAGACGCCGTAGAGGCCATAGAAGCAAATGATACGACAGAAGATGGATTATGGAAGTATAATATTGATTATATGAACGAGTATGGGTACAAGACTGCCGGACTTGAGGTCTTTCGCAGAATGTTGCAGACCCTTACGAATGAAGAAATCAATTACGGAATGAAGCATTTTCTATCTAAAATGGATATCGATAGCATAACAGATGGACAACATCCTGAATTTAGTTCACTTGATATGATTTCCATGATTATTAGAGGGTCATTCAAAAGACTCCTAGCCGAGAGCCTAAAGTATACAGCGAGCATGAATAAGACGTTGGTCGAACATTATCGCGATTATCCTTCTAAACCACAATCCTTTGAGAAATGGCATGAGGTCTTACTGGATTATCTTGGTCAGGCCTATTCAAGGTTTCATGAGGTAGCCTAGATCCCTACAAGCCTTAAAAGGTAAAGGAGGTAGGAAAACCTGTACTCAAGCTTTCGCACTGGATATCCGTTTCTCCAGTTGCTCGATCGCCCTTATCATGTTCTCTCTTCTCGATTCCTCTGTTAATAGTACTCGTACATCATCAATCAATATTTTTGCGACGTCTAATTTTCTCTTAAGACCACCCACAAGGTTATCATAGATGGCTAGAGGGTAAACTAAACCGTAAAGATGTTCCATAAAATTAAAATTCTTCTGTGCATCTTCAGTCATGCCTCTTCTAATTCTGTCATAAATTATTCGCTTAATTTCTCCAATACAATCGAGTGCTCCCAAGGTGTAGGCAGAGCCTGTAACTCCAAGATCACTTACCCCAGGAATTTCCGAGTTTTCAACTATTGACATTAGCAAAGATGCTTCCACAAATTCTTGTTCCGGTAAGAGCAGATATTTTTGAAGGTCTTTCCTTGAATAGCTACGAAATTCGACCAACATTGTATTTGCGTCAGTTAATTTTTCTTTCGCTTCCTCTTTCCTACCATAATGCAGGTCTACAATCGATTTACTACAAATCGAAACAATATCCCTTGTTCCTTTCAGAAGCCTCTCTCTTCTTTCCTCAATTCCCCTGAGCTCTTCGTTTATTGTACGTAACGAATCTTGTAATTTATTTATTGACATGCAGCATTTCTATTTGTCCAGCATCACTAAAGAATTTATTGTCTAAGTTCAACAGGTTGGAAGAGTATAATAGCAGATAAATAGCAGATATATGGGGATATTTCACATTGAATAAAACCCGAAGGTCTATGTATGAATAGTCAGGCTATTACTTCGGAGCAAATGTACAAGATAGAAGAAAATGGTCATAGATTGTTTGGAATGAAGAGGTTATTAATGATGGAAAACGCAGGTCACAGAACTGCAGAATTTTTATTCCGCCGATTTGATGATGGCTTAAAGCGTAAAAAAATTGTTGCTGTTTGCGGAAGTGGCAACAATGGTGGTGATACATTTGTTGCATGTCGACATTTGGCTGCAGCTTGTATTACAAACATAACAATTATTCTTTTAACAACACCAAAAGAAATTAGAACGACAGAGGCAAAGAGCAACTGGAATATTATCAGGAAGATGAAGTCTTTGAAAAAGATCACTATAGGGTCTCATCAGCAAAATGATTCAGGTCACGTTATTGAAACGGAAATTGAAGATGCAGACGTCATTCTTGACGGATTGCTTGGGACCGGGGTTAAAGGACAGATCAGGGAACCATTCTCATTTGCAATCGATAAGATTAATCAATCGAAGGCCTATGTACTAGCCATCGATGTGCCTTCTGGACTTGATCCGACTTCTGGTGAACCATCAAACAAATGCATTGAAGCTAATGCCACCATTACATTTCACAGAATGAAAAAGGGACTGGATATTGGCAAAAAATATACTGGCAGTATTCATATTGAAAAAATCGGAATTCCACCTGAAGCTGAAGATGGAGTTTTAATCTGAATGACAACGAGGGTGGTGCAACTGGAAGTTGGGCCAATGGCTAACTTCAGCTACATAATTGCTGATGAAACCAATAGAGAAGTAGCCATTGTAGATCCATCATGGGACCTAGAAAAGACATATACAATTTTGGGGAATAATAAATGGCGGGCTATAATGATAATTAACACCCACAATCATTTCGATCACGTCATGGGGAACGAACAAATTGCCTCACGTACAGGTGCGCAAATAGTACAGCATCAGGATTCAAGTTGGGAGGGGAAGCACGTTTCCGTTTCTGATGGTGAACAGATTGTATTAGGAAACACTGTGATCAAGGTACTACATACTCCAGGACATTCGAAAGAAAGTATCTCTCTACTGGTAAATGATGAGTTTATCTTTACAGGAGACACTTTATTCGTCGGTGGATGCGGCAGAGTAGACTTGGCGGGTGGAGATCCGAATGATATGTATGATAGCTTGTATAATAAGGTCCTTCAATTAAATGAAGAACTCATTGTCTATCCCGGGCACAATTACGGTTCCTCCCCCTGGTCTACAATCGCCAAAGAGAAGAAAAACAATCCAGCACTTCAATTCAGAAGCAGAGAGGGATTCACTAAATTTATGACTTCGTGAAAAGGGTTATAGGATCTGCCTATCCCATAGCCAAAAAAGGTACTAACACCAAAAATCTATCATTTTACCGTTACTGATTTTGCAAGATTACGTGGATAGTCAGGGTCTGCGTTTTTCTTTAGGGCAAGATGATATGCCAGTAATTGGAGTGGAATAATCTCAATAATAGGATACATTATGCTATCTAAAGTGGGCAATTTGATGAAATGATCATAGACATCTTCAGATTCGTTGGAAATCCCAATAATGGTGGCGCCTCTGGATTTTATTTCATGAACATTTGACAGTACGTCTTTGGACGAAATGTCACTAGGATTAATTACAATGACTATACTATTGCTATCAATCAACGCTAAAGGTCCATGCTTTAGTTCTCCGGCCGCGATCCCTTCTGCATGGATGTAAGTTAATTCTTTAATCTTCAATGCACCTTCAAGTGCTATTGGATAATGCAATGACTTACCAAGGATGTATACATCACGGTGATCCTTCAGCAATTCAGCAATTCTAATTGTCTGATCCTCCATAGCCAGAACAGATGCTATTGCTGATTTTAAATCTCCTTTTTTGCTAACAATTCCTATGGACCCGCTGCATAGTTTCTCGATGACTGTATATATGACAGAAAGCTGCCCTGTAAAGCTTTTAGTGGCAGCAACGCCTACCTCAGGACCACAATTAATTGTAAGGAAAGATTCACTGATCCGTGCCAGGGAAGACGTTCTGACATTGACAATGGAAAGTATCTTTGCTCCTACTTCCTTGGCTTGCTTGACTGAATTTAAGACATCTGCAGTTTCCCCGCTCTGGGATATTGCCAAGATTACGCTATCCTTATCAATGAAATCAAGAACATACTGAAACTCGCTAGAAAGGACTGGTTCTGTGCGAATTTTCGCTACCTTTGCGAAAATATGTTTAGCGAGTAGAGCCGAATGGTAACTTGTTCCACTTCCGATTATATAGATACTTTTGGCTTTAATCAAAATGTCGCAAAACCTAGTGACATCAGTCTCTTCTTGGACCATTCCTTGCAGTACGCTCTTGCTCTGCTCATGAATCTCCTTCAGAGTGTGGTGGGCGTAACTGCCCTTGTCCGCTGCCCCGAGCTCCCAAGCAACTTGTGTAACACCCCTACTCACAGCGGTCCCACTTGAATCATACAATTGTAGGCTGTCTTTTGTAATAAAGGCAATATCCTTATTGTCCAAGAAAATGGCCCTGTCGGTGTATTGAAGGAATCCTAGCACGTCACTTGAAATGAAGTATCCATCGTTAGGCAATCCTATGATAAGAGGCTCATCATACCTGCTTCCACATATTGTTCCATCGCCAAAAATTGCAACAAAGGAATATGCTCCCTCCAATCTATTGCAAACTTTT
>JAATVT010000143.1 GCA_014523685.1 Nitrososphaerales archaeon TH5893 | reverse complement strand
TATTAGTACGTTTTCAAGTCCGTTATTATCTTCTTTTGATGAGTGTAATGATGATGTCGACACATTACTATTGTCCGTATTAGTATTACTATATTTGTTTGTCTTTTCTTTCATTTTTCAATAATCTAGGGTAGTAACGTCAGTTTATTCTACTTGCGCGTAGATAATTAACTACCCCTATATCTACGATAAAATATTATTTAAACAAGATTAGCGATGCATAAACGAATCTTTGTTCACGTTTAAACTAGAATAAAACATAAAGAAACAGTAGGGTTTAGTTACCAGACATCTGGGATTGCAACTCCACCACTCACCGACGCCAATCGTGCAGGCTCCTACGTTCGTATGTGGTCTTGTATATAATATTTCAAAATATTATCTAAAAAAGCTTCTGTTTCTTAAAATAGCTTAAAGTTATCCCGATATAAGACAACTCGTGGTTCATAAGGTCTGTGATATAGAAGGTTGCAACGATGAGGCTACTGAGATCATAACGGTTGAAAGTGAGGATAAGAATAATGATGAATTTTTCCAAGTCGCCATGTGTTCATTTCATTACCGTGATTACAGATCTGATGAAGGCCTAGGAAAACCATTCAACCTAAAAGGAGTCGCAGTACAACATCGGTATAACTAGCTAGCTAACAAACAAACGAATAGCAAATCTTAAAGGTACAGTAAACAATGTACATACATTAATTATGGATTATCAGAAGACAATAGAACTTTATGAAAATAGAACTTTATGAAAAATAGGACAAATCAAAAAGTGGGAAGATACACAGTTAAACCAAAGACTAAGGAGATTAAGCTTTTAGTTTTTACCCTACTGGAATTTGATTTGATGCGGTGAGGTAGTCAAATATGACTTAGTTTGTAGGTTGATCAATATTCACTCGAGTGAATATATTCCACTTGGTGTAAGAGCTATGGAGTCAAGTCAAGTAATAGTAATAGAGGATAGACATATGTGATAAGTCTGGCTCAAAGGAGAAAGACAAAAGCATACCCGGGGCTGCGATATCCTGTCATTGATTCCTCTATTACTTTACCTTCTGCAAATCTTTGAACGTCACTAGGCATTAGATAGGATAGTATTCTATTAGTATTACCGTATTACCGAACATATCTGTAGCATAGAATGTATATCCACTTGTTACATTCGATTCTCTAGATTTAATACTCTAGTTCTATCTACTACTAAAAAGTATAGTTTATTTCCCACCTCATTATATACTCATTGACCAAAAATGATAACAATCTGGTGATAGCGGGGTTGACTATTACGGTCCTAGCCTTGGGTATTCTATCTGTCATTGATCTACAGATCCAAGACGCAGAAGCCAAGAAAAACTCGGCAAGAGTAACCTGCATCAATGGTAGCTGTAGTTCTTCAACGTCAGGTAACGGTGACCAGAATAGTGTCTCTACTAGTGGTAGCGAAAGCGGATCTAGTGTAACAGTAAAGCAGAGCAATAGCGACTGAACGAACTAGGACAACCCATTTCTTTCTTTCAGCCTTTTGCAGATCCCTGAAGGTCACTAATAGTAACAGCTGCGAGAAAGCTTTTAGTTTTTTCTAGTCAGAAATGCCTATTTATAGTACCTAATATTCCTAAGCTTCTCCATTCTGCCTATCAACTTATGATATTTTTTTACCAGGTAAATAATATTCTGTGTGTAGCGTTTGTGCTTATAGGAACCGGGAAATTGCTCGTTAATGTCAGTCAAAAGACACCGTTTGTAGTTGTAGTTTCTTCTTCTTCTTCGGCTGCCTCTTATTCTCTCGTCTAACTTGTGCAACGTGTCTATCTGTTCTTGTTTCTGATTAACATATTTGATTGCATCCGTTACTACAACCCCGGCTAAGGGTGACCACTCATAAGATATCTTTATTCGAAATTACTCCTCTTCCTCAGCGGGCGGTTCCTCTTCCTCAGCGGGCGGTTCCTCTTCCCCAGCAGGCAGTCCCTGAATTATCCCAAGCAGTACAACCTCAGCTGAGTTGCGCTCATCCAATGCTTTTGGAGCGTCGCCTACGAGTAACGCTTGCTGAGCACCCTCTATATGACTGCGCATGGGCTCGCTTATTTTTATTATAGTTGTCGTTGCTGAAGGACCCTCGCCTTGAGCGATTCTGAACAATGCATCATCAGCGTCATTGAGAAACGTGTAGGCGTCCTGGCTCGAGTTTCCTAATAACGAATCCCGTGCTGAGTTCAATGCACTTGTGACCGGTCCCATGTCGGCACGAGTCAAATTCGATAGTGCCATTTGGGTTTGGTTTTGTGTGCCCGTTTGGCCTATTTGGAAGACATCAGTAGCGCTTTGAGATGCTACTTCCTGAGGTTCTATCCCACCTGTGACTGCTACCGATACGAGCAAGCTTGAAAGTATAGCAAAAGAAAATGCTGCTGCTACCTCCTTCAATATTTTAATTTCCATTAATAAATCAAAAGTCACCCGCTAATATATAACGATTAGGAGAATAATCAACTGTAAATATCTCTAGGATTCCAGATTAAATGGTTTCACCACTAACACATTCCTTACTTTTTTTGAATCATTAAAAAGGTAAGTCTTTAGTTCGTGTCACTAGTTAGCTGGTTGGTAAACTGAGGAAGCACAAACAGAAATACCACTCTTATTGATGCCATAAGAAAAGGAGGAGAACTGTACTGTAACCTATTTAATTGAAGAATCACAATCTATTTTACCTTAATAAGATGGTATCAAAGGAGCAGCTGTTGATGTTCGGGCCTCTTCCTATAAGGATTCTGGCTGGAATTCTGTTTATTGTGCATGGATTACCAAAGTTTGAGGATGTAACAAGTACTCAAGACTTTTTTGGCAGTGTAGGAATTCCTCCTGAACTTGTAGTTCCTATTGGTCTGCTAGAAGTTATTGGTGGGATATTTCTACTTGTAGGTGTAGTAACAAGAATAACTGCTGCACTTTTCATAATAGAGATGATAAGTGCAACTCTTATCGTCAAGCTATCGAAAGGGTTTGTAGGAGGGTACGAACTAGAATTGCTGTTAGTGGCTATAGGTATAAGCCTACTCTTGACAGGTCCAGGAAGAATATCTATTGAATGGGATGTATTAAGAAGGGAAGTATTTCCTAGAGGAAAGACCCTTGTTCAGAATCAGAAGCAAAACGCACATAGAGTTTGAAGCCAAAAAAATAAGGCGCTTTCCCTACACTAGACTGTCACAATAGGTCAGCGCTGCTTTGACTTGATAGTAACCTTCAGGATAAGCACCTAACTGCGTATATTTGATGACATTATTTTTGCAGATTGAAACCGAGTCTACAACTTTAACTTCTGGGGCCGGTTCAGGATTCCACGTAAAGGCAATGCCAGTGAGTAACGATAGTGATAGAAGTGAGATTGCCGTCGTGCAAATTAATATAAATAATGACCTGGTAGTCAATTAATTTTATCACCGCCTAACCTAATTCTTGAAAATGGTGGATGAATTTTGGTCATATGATATACATTGTGTAAGATCGTATTCTAGCTTCGTACGTATGGATGTCAACTAATAATAATCAATGCTTATGAATCAGCAGCTATTATGATTCCATCTCTACTATCAAGCGGGCTTCTCTTCCTTTGTAGGTCATTTATTTATTGAATGCCTTCTATAGCGTAGGTTGTTGACCTATAATTTCAGTACTAGACAAAACAACGAAGAAAGAGTTTGCAGTGGATCTATCTATTTTATTGGGTCGTGGTACTTGAAATCTTATAAATTATACCTTCGTCGTATGACAATATATACAAAGATCCATCTGGACCAGTTTCAATATCAGTTATACCCCCAAAACCACTCCCAAATATTATGGCAGACAATTCATCCTCACTGTTAACAACAAAATCAGATAAACCAGATTGCTGTTGAGTTGTATCCAGACTTATTCCATCTCTATTTTCATTTACTTCAAAGAAGTATAGGTTTCCATTAGTTATATCGCCTACAAAAATATTGTTTGCATATTTAGTTCCAAGATTTGAAGAACTGAAAAATTCTATGTCAGTTGGTGCAACAGATTCTGCCCAGCTGAATTTAGGATCTGCATATTGCGAACCCGGGTAATTCACCAGGTCATCTTTAGTATCTCCACTTAATGAAATAGGACCCATAACTGTTTGCCATCCACTATTAAATCCTGGTCTTACTAAATTAATCTCATCAAAGCTTGCAGGACCATTTTCTGTATCCCACAGGTTACCAGTGAGAGGATCGAAATCCAATCCAAAACTATTTCTGACACCATACGCATAATACTTGCTTAAGACATCACCTTCACTACCTGTAAATGGATTGTCAGGGGCTGCTGATCCATCTTCTGGATTGATCCTAAAGATACTTCCAGTATCATCAGGAGGTGGACCGTCTAGAAAGTTTTGGAGCTGGCCATCATGGTTAAGATCACCGATGACTGCATACAGATAACCATCTTGACCGATAACTATTTTGCCGCCATCATGGTTTGGACCGGGATCAGCAGGGAGATCCAGAATCAGTACAGGGTTGATAAGAGTTTCTCCATTCCATTGATATTTGTAAATTCTGTTTCTTAGAGGATCTCCTTCAGTATAATAAAGAAAGATATTAGAAGTATTTGGACTAGCACTATTACTACTGTTTGAAATAGCAATTCCAAGTAGTCCTCTTTCATTTTCTGCATTAACTGGGATTTGCAGCACCGGTTGCTCCTGCAGAACTCCATCGGCAACATGGCGAACCTGTCCGTCTTTTTCCAAAACCAAAATATCATTATCATCTAGAAATATCATACTAGTGGGAGAAGATAACCCTTCTACAACTGGTTCTACACTTAGTGTATCATCGTTAATAGAAGGTTGAGCATGTATAGTTTGAGAAAATGGGTCATAAAGCGCCAGAGAACTTAGGATAATGAATATCCCCACGGATAAAGCTATGAAGATAGACTTCCTGATATTAAACAAGCAGAAATTGGTCTTCCTCACCATTATTAAAGACTGCGTTTGCTATGTATTTGTAAAGTTACACTAAATTATAACAACTAAATTATTTTCCAGAAATAAGGCGAAAAGTAATGATAAATCTAGATTTGGTATGAGACTTATGCCTAGTTCATCCAATAATTGCACTGCAGTACTGATATTTTAGTATCTGACTACTAAGTAAACAAACAATAACTAGCCAGTCAATCTCATTTATGCGGGGTTTCAGCAGTCCAAAAACTTCCTTGATTATTGACCAAAATACACAGTGCAATACAAAGTACACGTGAAACATAAAACTTACTGACTACAATTCACTTGCAATAGTTGAATGGAGATCTAATAGAAAAAAATGATAGAGATCCTGACATGTTCAACATGCAATACGGATCAAACAATAATTACAGATCCTGAAACAGGGGAGATAGTTTGCAGTAAATGTGGTTTGGTAATTTGTGAGAAGGTAGAGGATAACTCCCATCAGGAGCGCCGTGCATTTTCAATTGAAGAAGCAAATCTTAGATCCAGAACGGGTGCTCCTATGTCCTTGGCACTTTATGATAAAGGGCTTTCGACTATCATAGGAAGAAGCAGCAAAGATGCCAAGGGAAGTATGCTAGGGGCGGCTACTCTCTCTAGAATAGAGAGACTAAGAACATGGGAATCTAGGATAAATAGACATGAACATTCAGAGAGAAGTATCAAGCAGGCTTTTCGACAGCTTGTTGTATTAAAAGACAAACTTGGGCTAACTGATACGATGATTGAAAAGAGCGCTTACATATTTAGAAAAGCTTGTGAGGGACGACTGCTGCGAGGTAGAACGGTTGACGGTATGCTTGCTGCAGCTGTCCTTATTGTATGTAGGGAAATGGGAAATCCTAGAACAATGAATGATATTGCAACTGCACTAGCTATAAAACGTAAGGATGTTTCAAGAAATTATACGGTCCTCATATTTGAGCTGAATATTAAAGCGCCACTTATAGATCCTCTTAAGTGTATCGTTAAGGTCGCAAACAAGCTGAATATAAGTGAAAAAACAAAACATACAGCCATCAATATAATGACGGATGCAGTTAAACTAAAAATAACAGCAGGTAAAGTACCTATGGGTCTGGCAGCAACAATACTTTATTTATCATGTATAAAGACAGGTGAGTATGTTAGCCAGTCAAGTATTGCAGAAGCGTCAGGTGTAACAGAAGTAACTATCAGAAATAGACTTAAAGATATAAGAAACAAACTTATCATTTAAGAATTCATAGAAATAACGCTAATTGAAAAGTTCTGATAGTGATTATGTCATTACATAGGAAGCTGGAGAATCTTTATTCCCCCAAAAACGCGTATACACAATAACAATTTATTTATCCCCCTTTTATTTTTGCTAATTTGTAGTTTCATAGTTGCAAAAAGGCAAGATTATAGTAATTGAAGGCATAGATCAGGCAGGCAAAGGTACTCAATCTAACCTTCTTCAATCTAACCTTCGTCAATCCGGGCTTCTTATAAATGCCCTCAAATTTTCTGGGAATGTTTGTACAGTAATGGATTTTCCAGATTACACCACTCCAATTGGACAAGAAATAAGAGCATTTTTAGACGGTAAAAGGAATTATACACTTGAAACAAAGCACGTCTTAATGTCAGCTAATCGCTGGGAGAAGAAGAAGGAGATTGAAAGCTTGATAGAAAACGGTACCATAATCATAATGAATAGGTACTATCAATCGAATTTAGTGTATGGCGTATCACATGGTCTTAATCTCAAATGGCTACTAAATTTGGATAGAGGTTTACCAAAGGAGGATGTAGTCATAGTACTCGAGGTTAAACCAAATACATCTTATCGACGAGTACCTAGGGATAGAGACACATTACCTAGAGGTAGAGACACATTTGAGATAGATCAAAAATTATTAACCAAAGTACATAAAAACTATCGCAAACTAGCAAAACAGTTTAACTGGAGAATAATAAATGGCGAAAGGGTTACTGAGGAGGTACACAATGAAATTATGAAAATCGTTAGAAAGGTTATAAAAGCTTAGTTAATCTGGCACCTTTGAGATCATAATGAGATCACAAATTAAAGGCAGTCTTGTAGTTAATGTGGTTAATTGAGTCAAGAAATCAGCTCATTTCAAGTCTGGTTAGAATTGTTTCATTTCTCAACGTTTAATTTCTTCTATTACTAACAATTCCCAGCAGTTATTATGAAGTTTGCTGGTGAGATAACCGATCCCGTACATCGCTATATTCGTTTTTCTGAGATTGAGAGAGATATTGTTGATACTGCGGTTTTTCAACGTTTAAGAAGGATCAGACAACTTGCAGGCGCACACTTGGTATATCCTAGTGCACAACATTCCCGATTCGAACACTCAATTGGCACCATGCATGTAGCTGGCTACGCCGGCGAAACTCTTTTTGCCAAAGGATATTTTAATGACGAAGACAAGGTTCAGCAGTTACGCTTGGCTGCGCTTTTGCATGATATAGGTCATGGACCTTTTTCTCATTTGTTTGAAGAGATTTTGATGGCAAGACACAATGTGAATCACGAAGATATGGGTAAGCAAATTATTTCACATAGTGAAATTGGCGACATTTTGGGTAAACACGGATATAGTCCCTCTAATATTTGCAAATTATCATTTGGCCAGTCCAAGATAAAGTTCTTTAATGAAATCATAGCAGGAGGATTATCTGCCGATATGATGGATTACTTGCCCAGAGATGGACTATTCACAGGGGTTGAGTATGGCAAAATTGATTACCATAGGTTGATAAGCTCCTTTGAAGTTACAACTGCTGGACATCTGGCAATTAATAGATCAGCATTATACTCATTGGAATCTATGTTAATCTCCCGATATGAAATGTATAAGTCAGTATATTTCCATAAAACAGTACGATCAGCAGAGGTAATGTTGTTGCGTTCAATAATGCTTGCTGATGAACAACTCAATCTGACTGATAAAACCTTAGATAACTATCTAAATCTCACTGATGAGATTATTCTTGAACAAATGTGTTTACTTGGTAGCAGTAACAAAGGTGCAGCTAGATTAGCGGGAGACTATAAGTCCAGAAAGCTACTAAAATGTGTCTATGAAAAATTTTTGCATTCCCATGATAAATTAAATAGAAAAATGAATGCAAGAACATTGTACGACTTAGAATCCCAGATAACTGAAGCAGCACATATTAAAGAAGAAAATACTATTTTTGTTGATGCCTCAAGTGCATCATCGATGCCAAAAACCACCACTAAAGAAGAGATAAGTTCAATATTGCTTGTTGAAAAAGAGCATGAATATGAAACTCCTGTTACTGATATTCCACTCATTGCTTCTATTACTGGTTCATTAGATATGTTAAGAGTATACACAACTGTTGAAAACCGAAATGCAGTAGAGAAAAGTACTAAGAAAGTGCTTGGTAACGAAGAATCACCATATTGGAGAGAACTTTATGGAATACAACAATAATAATCATAATTCAAGAAAAAAGAGAATAGTCATAAAGCTAAGTGGTAGCATATTCAGTCAAGATACAAACCATGACTCAATTAAAGATTATGCTCAAATGTTGATAGACATTAGTAACAATATCCAACCAATAGTGATTGCAGGAGGGGGAAAAATTGCGCGTCACTATATCGATCTAGCCAGGAGTCTCGGCTCTGATGAAGCAAATCTAGACATTATCGGAATTGAAGTATCAAGATTAAACGCAAAGCTGTTGATAGCAGCATTAGGTGACCAAGCATATTCACAAGTGCCAAAAAATCTGGAAGAGGTAGCGATAGCAGTAGCCAGTGGTAAAATTGTAATTGCAGGAGGATTACATCCAGGTCAGAGCACTAACGCTACGTCAGCATTGATAGCTGAATCATCAAAGGCATCCGGCTTTGTAAACTCTACTGATGTTGATGGCATCTATGATTCCGATCCGAACGTGAACCCCAATGCGAGATTATTTAAAGAAATTACAGTGAATGAATGTATGGAGATTCTCAGAGCTGAACGTACTGTGGCAGGAACATATGATTTAATGGATATAATTGCACTCAAAGTGATAGAACGGTCAAAAATACCGACCAGAGTAATACGGTCTGATGTAGGTAATATCAGAGATGCAATTGATGGTAAAGATATAGGTACTAAGATTATTACTATCAAGTA
>JAATVT010000142.1 GCA_014523685.1 Nitrososphaerales archaeon TH5893 | reverse complement strand
TCTATCTCTATAATCAAGGTGCGTTATGTAGAATGTACATTAGCGCTAAAAGTCTGTTCCTAGTATAGCTTCGTATTATCTTACTGGCATCCCATCTTTGATTCGAATTTACGGTTTGGAACAAAAGAAAAATCTGAAAAATTCTGTGTTATCAGGCCAGCGATCGCTAACTAAACTTTTTGTGCCGGTCAGATAGGTCCTAGAGGAGCTAAATGTGAAAACCATGTACGAACTTGATATGAAATATTAATGATAGGTTACGTCTGACAAGTCCTGAATAAGTTGACATAATACTGCATCGAAAGGAAAAAAATACAACCTCATAGGATATAATGACTGGGCAGATTTGGTGTCCCTAGCAATAACCTTAGGTGCAATTGTTCCCATTATAGCCATCGTCAGCTTCTCGGCATCCCTGTACAAATGGGAACAGCAACACCTTTAAGCAGAGAATCTAGCAAAAAATTATATTTACAAATGTAGGAAAGCAGTATATACTGAAACTCACCTTCGAGACTTGGATGAGATCCCCGTGAATCAGCTCGACAAACTTGCACATACACTAATGGATTGTGATGATGGGATGCTCTACTACAATGGTCGATGTGGACTAGATTTTTCAAAGCCTTTTTGTTCTATTTCTGCGTTAGATGGATATCTAATTCTCAGGGGAATTGAAAATGCAGAACGACCTAACGGATTCACAGATATCTAATGTGTGTCTCTTACGAATAATCATTATATTTTTCTAGATAGTGCGAAACATCAAGCCTAAGAGTCTACGAATCTATGAATGTGTGATTGACATTTGTTTTAAGGGACGAGTCTCAAAGACGCTTTGACACCTAGGATACTGCAATATTTCTTCGCATGGGTAAAGATTGGCTTCACATACGAATTGAATGGCATTAGTACTAATTGTATTAACAGATGATCGCATTCCAACTTAAAGTAGAGAGAACAGCAATAGCTTTTTGAAGCCTAAAAGGGATCGAATGATTTGTGGAATAAGCCATCTCATGGTTGCTTGCCTAATCTTAGCAATCCAAGTAAGGGTCTATATCCTCTCTTGTTTAGGGAGTAAGGATCATGTTATAGTGAGACGAAGATTCCGTGCGACTAGATATAATGTAGAACTGGAATTTGAATATTGGGAGCAGGTCCCCCAATAGATTGGAAGAATTCTATTTTCTCCAACCCCTAATCCTGATCAGTCCACGGGAGAATCGATTGCTCGGTCTGAGACTATCTCTGATAATGACATCGTAACCAATGGGCGAGAATAAGGTCTGTCCCCGACACCTTGCCCACCGACTCTAACATTCATGAGTATCAAGAGGGGAATAATATTTAACTATAGAAAGCGGTCACACTATGGTACATTAGTGACTGACACAATGTTTTCCAAAGGGAACATAGGACTGCTTTTTTTTATCGCTATAATTGCAATTATCTTATCAGTACTTTCTTATCAGTATTCATCTTTTACTGCCAGTAAAATTGCCGGAATAGCTTCTGATGATGTTAGATCAAATGCCAGGATAGAGGCTTACCACTTATCACAAATATTATTTCAGAGTATTGATTCAATCACGAATAATTTAGAAGCTCTTACAAATTCTTTGCCAATACTGGATTCTGAAAATCAGACTGCCCAATTCCTTCTTAACAATGCGCAGGATAGTACGAATGATTTGACAAACTCTTACTATTTGCTGAACTCTAATGGAACCGTTATTTCTTCTAGTAATGGTGGCACAGAGTTAGGACCTCAGGATGGTGTAGACCTTAGCAAGATGGAATACTTTCTGACCCCAAGAAATACAAAGCTTCCTTATTACAGCACAGTAAGGCAGTCTGATGAGGGTGCCAAAATTTTTGTGGCCTTTCCAATCTTTGATAATGCAAGCCATGGAATAGAAAACACTAGCGAGACTAATACGACGGAAATATTCAGAGGTGTGATCGTTTCTGCCATTGATGTAGAGAAAGTCGGAAATTTTCTGCAGGATAAGCTTTCACCAGAGCTTATAAGCAATGTAGGCCTAATGGACAAAAACGGAATTTTTCTTTATGCCAGGAATGAATCTCTAATAGGCCAAAACTTCTTGTCGAATGACTTTCAATCTACTATCCCAGCGGAGATTAAAGATTCATATAACAATATACTAGAGCTCTCACTTGGCCCTGAATCTGGTTCAGAGGATATTTCTTTCAATGGCAAATCAACGACGATCTCATATCAACCAGTAGTAATTGATGGAAAGCAGCTTTGGACATTATACATAGGATCGCCTCATACCTTAGCGAGCGATGTTGGTCTTCTGATAGATGAACAAAAAAACTTTAGTACTCTTGTTGTTATGGCTATTGGGGCGATAGCGATAGGGATCGCATTTGTTATACTTTCTTGGAATAAGAGACTCAAGGCGTCAGTAAGGAACAGAACACTTGAGTTAAAGACAGCTAACGACTCCTTGACAGAATCCAATAGGCTACTTGCGGCCGCCAATGAACAATTAAAAGTGCATGACAGGATGCAAAAGGAATTCATAAACGTAGCGGCTCATGAGTTGAGGACTCCAATCATGCCAATATTAGGAGACGCACAATATATTGAGCGTCAGTTCAATAATGAAGATCTGAAAATACAGATAGAAAAGGACCAGATTTCTTCTTTAATACGAAACGCCAAGAGATTAGACCGACTTGCATCAGATATCTTAGATGTCACTAGAATTGAGAGCAAATCTTTAAGACTAAACAAGGAAAAATTTAATTTGAGAGACATGATATGTAGCATTCTTACAGATGTAAAAAGATATGATAGGGAAGGATCTCAATTTCCCGAAATAAAATATACGCCAAAGGATGTGTTCGTGGAAGCAGATAGGGGCCGACTATCCCAGGTATTAACCAATTTGCTAAGCAACGCGATTAAGTTTACAGAGAACGGTACAATAACAATTGAAACTAGTGAATCGGATAAGGAAGCTATAGTCAGTGTAAGAGATACAGGAAGTGGAATAGATCCAGAAGTATATCGGAAACTTTTTTCAAAATTTATTACAAAATCAGACAGAGGAACGGGTTTGGGGCTTTTTATTTCAAAAAGCATTATAGAATCCCATGGTGGTAGGATCTGGGCTGAAAACAATCAACATGGATCTGGGGCAACGTTTTATTTCTCGTTGCCGGCTTCCAAAGATTCAGAGGTATAGACTTGGAATAAATTTATTCGGGCCTCTTCTCTCAGGTAGGTTCTTTGAAATCGTTCGACAATGTTTAATAATAGTAGGATTATTTTTGAATTATTATGACTGACAATTCATCAGATATAGATCCTATAAAACTGATGGTTGTTGATGATGAAAGAGACATCCTACGTATAATTAAACGAGATCTCGAAGCAGACGACATCGCATTTAAGGTTGATGTTTTTCATAGTAGCGAATTAGCACTTCAAGAATTGGATAATCATCCCAAGGATTATTACGATCTAATTTTGACAGACATACGTATGCCAAAAATGAATGGGTTTGAATTGTATCGTCGTATAAAGGAAAAAAATCCCTCTATGAAGATAGCCTTTATAACGGCCTTTGAAATCAACAAGGATGAATTCAATAAAGTTTTGCCTTCTATTGATGTAAAGGATTTCATCATCAAACCCATTAGCATGTCAGATTTGATTGTAAAACTTATAGCAATAGTAAAAAGGTCCTGACAGACTTACTATTGTATTAAAACGGGAATTCACACTTACTGGAATACATCTGGCAAGCTGGTATATTAGTCTCATATTGAGTGAGAAGTAATGGTTGTGTTCCCTATGCTACTACTCTATTATATTTTATACAGAACGCGTAAGCATAGTTTGCACACGTTGTCATTCATACCACAAGGTTTACATTAATTCTCGCAACAGCTGTAGTGTTAAACAGAATTAGAGATACATTAGTTGTAGGGTAAACCAAATTATTTCTTTCCTAAGCGCTAATGGTTTGAATAATAGTGGTTAGGATCATACATAGGATTACAAATACCAAAATATGTCATTCACCATCAAAACATATAGGCAAGTAGGACGTGGTAATAAGTAAGGGTATCAGAGTACCATGAATAATGGGAGGATTTCACTATGTCGACAGATTTTAAAAAGATGATTGAAATAGTGCTTCAGGAGAAACCTGAGATAAATGCTGAGATGGTTAAGGATCTGATTGAAGAAAAGAAAAAAACTATCGGCGCCGGATACCTTACAGACCAAGGAGCTCTTTTTCTTGTTGCTGCAGATCTAGGGATATCATTTGAGAATGCTCCAAAGATGAATTCTGGAATAAAGGATTTGTATGTAGGTGCTAAGGAGATTGGTGTTACGGGACGAGTTATGAATATTTATCCCACACGTAAGTTTGTAAAGAAGGAAACTCAAGAAGAAATAAAGAATCGAACGATCACTATTTATGATAATGATTCAGCTGTTAAGATTAAGCTGTGGGATCTGATCACAGATTTTCCTGAGGAAAGAGGACTGAAACCAGGTGATTTGGTAAAGATAACCAGGGGCTATGTGAAAGCATCGCTAAGTGGAAGACCTCTGGTCAATTTGGGCTCAAGTAGTTCCATAGATATAATTGACGGAAGTAATTCAGACATTCAAGATATCAATTCTGTTACTATTAGTGTAGATGAGATCGAACAACCACGAGAGAATGCAGTAATAGCAGGCAGAATTAGCTCAAATCCTCGGATCTCCGAGTTCACTAATGGTAGAGGAGAACGTAGTAAATTACTGCAGTTACAAATATCCAATCAAGATCAGAGCAGAACCATTCGTGTTGTTATCTGGAATATAGATGAACTCAGGCTCCCAAAAGTAATAGAAATCGGAGCACAGCTGAAATTAATCGGGGTCCGAGTCAAAGAGGGCAACCCTCAGTATGGAAATTCAGATTTTGAAATACACGGCGATGAGGGAACGGCAATGGAATTTTCGGGAAACCAACTGGAATTAGAAGCAATGCCCTTGAGGATAATTTCAGTTGGTAGGAAAACCAGCAAAGGCACAATTAGCTGCCTTGCAGTTGATAGATTGCGCAAGTATTTCATTCTGAATATCGATAGTAATCTACTGACTTCTGAAATCCGTCAGAATTCTACCGTAGAATGTATTCCAAGCAGAATCTTTGGCAATTCCATAATATTGTCAGCTGAGGATTCCTACATTAGAATGATAGATGATGATTCCTCTTTTCCACTTGCAACTATGCTAGAGTCGAAAATCAAGGATATTAATTCTACTCAAGATCCGATCTTAACAGAAGCCATAGTCCTACAGACGCCTAATGAAACAGAAGTGAACACCAAAAGCACAGAGGTTGTTCCTCTTGCGGCTACCATGATAGGTGATGATACAGGTGAAATTAGACTTGTAGGTTGGCGGGAACAAAGTTCGGAAGTTAGAAAGTTGAACGTGGGAGACAGAGTAAAGATAGCTGGAGCCACAGTAAATAGTAGAATAGGCTCGAAGCAGGAACTTACCTTAAGACAATATTCTTCTGTAATAAATATTAGTTGACATTGATTTAGTTGCAATTATAGACATATACCAAGCGCAAGAGAAGGTGTATCCCCCGTTAGAACCGGAATGCTGATTCTAGTATTTGTTCGGCCTTTGGTCGTGTTTGCGCCTGCAAGTTAACTTGATCTCATGTTGTCGGTCTTGTCGCTGGTGCAACTTTTTCGTATTGCACCACATATCAATCGGAGGACTTTTGCAATATGTGAAAATTCCAGTACCTCCTTGTAAGTATTGGTTCGATGTTTTCAAACCCAGATAAATTCTGTTTTTTTCTATGGGTCTTGAATCTTGATGGATGATAATCTAGGATTAATCCTTCCAGAATCCGCGATTCATCACGTAAGTTCTTTCTGCCTCATAGATTGCTTGATATAGTTCCGAATCTTCCTCGTAATTGCGCAGGATACGAGCAGCACCATCTGCTCCAATTCCGTGTCCGGCCAGTACAACTAGAGCCCTTTTACCAAAGTTGTTTATAAGAGAAGCTATTTTCCATGCCCGATTGAATTTATGGTTATCAGGGGCGGACAGTTCCCCTCCTGAGAGTTTCCTTGTAATTATCATGTTCAATTCATTGTCAAATTGTGACGTGGAAGTCAATAGCCTAGAATGGCAGAGAGGACATGATAGCCTATCAGATACTTCCTTTGTTTGCAAGAGATTCTGCCACCTACCACACCTTATGCATATTAATCGATGCTTCGTCTTTTCTAATCTTTCTTTTATGAGTTCTATTACCCCCTTTTCAATGCTCAAAGGATTAGCGGAGAACTTAGTAGAATGCTCCAAAATTGGCCTTGATAGCTGTGAGAATTCGTTAACTTCCTTCCAGAGCAGGTTAATGTTTTTCTTTTTAACCATATCGAATATATTCTGTGTTCGATCAAGATCGTATTTATCATGAATCAGTTCT
>JAATVT010000003.1 GCA_014523685.1 Nitrososphaerales archaeon TH5893 | reverse complement strand
TTTTAAATACAGTATTAGATGGACAAAGTCTCACGTTAAATGAATGTATTAGGCTTATCAGGTCTGAAGATGTATATGCAATAGGATTAATTGGAAATATCCTGCGACAGAGACTTTATGGAAATACTGTCACATTTGTTAATAACATAATCTTAAACTACACAAATGTTTGTATTACTTATTGTAAGTTTTGCGCTTTTTATCGTAAGCCTGGCGATGAAGAAGCCTACACAGTACCATTAGAAGAAATTTTACGACGTGTAGGGACATCCAGAGAAATATTTGGTATTACACAGGTGTTAATGCAGGGAGGACATAATCCAAATTTGGGAATTGAATATTACGAGGATGCTTTTAACGCCATAAAGATGAAATATCCAGAAATAGGAATTCATGGGTTATCAGCATCTGAAGTAGAAATGATTGCTAGGGTAGAGAGAAGTAGTACAAAAGAAGTACTTGCAAGGTTAAAAGCAGCTGGGTTGGATTCCCTTCCTGGTGCGGGTGCAGAAATTCTTGATGATGACGTGAAGGCAGAGATTAGCCCTCTTAAAATTAAAAGTGATGAATGGCTTAGGATAATGGAGGAATCACATAATTTAGGTTTACAATCTTCTGCCACAATGATGTATGGCACAGTTGAAAGTGAAGAACAACAAGCACGGCATATTATGAAAATTGCATGTCTACAGCAAAAGACTAAAGGATTTATGGCATTTATTCCTTGGAGTTTTGAACCTAATAAAACAGAGATACAAAATGAAGGGATAATAAAATATCCCCCCGGCGGATTACACCTATTGAAAATGATCGCGATATCGAGAATAATGTTTTATGGCATAATTGATCATCTGCAATCATCATGGTTAACAAATGGAATAGGCATGGCACAGCTGGCACTAAATTATGGTGCCGATGACTTTGGAGGTACTTTAATTGGAGAGGAGGTAGTGAGTGCAACAGGTGCAGCATCCACTGAGCTGACAGCACAGAAAATCATAAATGCTGTAAAACAGATTGGTTTTGATGTTGCTGAACGAGACAACTTTTATCGCATGGTACGGGGTTGGTAAATATCATTTTATTGGTCAATCTAATATACTTTTAAATATTCAAAAAAGAGGGAGAAATCATTCAAAACTATCCAAAATTAACCACCAATACTAATGTGACCTAATCGATAATTTTGATAAAGTTTGCAGTGACCGCAACTACTGTAGTATCAGAAATATTGTGCCTCATAATTATATCAAATGTAATAGTTTTTAATTTCTTAGATACTAATATGTCTATTGCAGTTCATTGTTTTTAATACTTTCAATTAATGCCTTAACACGGTTAAAACATTCTTCCAAAAATGAAATTATATCAGGGCTCCGCGCGTTTAAATCAAATGATTCGATTAGAGAATGATTCTTTAATTCGATAATCGACCAGTACCAATTGTCATGTTGTCTTGCTTCATTTAATTCAGTTAATAAATCAATTTTATTGGTTTTAGAGCATAATTCGCTCATAGGATTTTAGAAGGTAAAAGTTAATGAGATTGAAGATTATTGAATTTTGGATAACAACTCCTATAAAGATTATGATTGAGACTGCACCTGTTTTTTAAGTTCTCCATTTTCCAAAGTTATTGTATTTATTGCATTGCATTTATCACACTTAACACGAGTGTCAATCAAAGAATGAGCCATCATCAAAGTACTCATTATTATCATGCGGCCCAAGTCAGTCTATTTTGGTTTTGTTAACATGGTCAATTCTTGAACATCGATAGATAAAGCAAGTAAGTCTTTTAGCTCCCTAACTCCTACTACAGGTTCCTTACATTCTGGACACATTTGGTAATATATGAAGACAATTCATGCCTCTTGAATTACTCCCAATGAGTTGGGTATGGATTTGAGGGTAAAAATTTGTCTGACAATTAGGGCATTTCATTGCCATTTTATGAGAGTTCTTGTTTCTTAAGTTCTCCCTTTTCTAACGTTATCGTATTTGTCACATTGCATTTAGGACACTTAGCACCAAAGTCAGTTATATTCCAAAAAGCGTGGGGAGTAAGATAAATTAATTCTCAGTATTCCTTACACGTTATTATGACCATAAAGGGAATATTCAGATTCTACTATATCAATGACGTTAACACTAGCGATACACAGTGTCGAATGGTTAGATTTCAATCAAGCAAAAGGTGGTACCACAAGTAGTTCCACGGGTGGTTCTTCAGGTGGGTCATCATCACCATTATCACCATTACCACTGCTATCATTATCCTCTTCTTCAGATTCCTCTTCTGTTTCCTCTATAGGCGCAGTAAGTTCTATTGGTGTAATTGTAATAGTTACAGTCTTTTCCTCCTCATTATTGTCTTCATACTCTACCGATATTTGTGATTGACCTTCTGCTAGTTCGTCAAGTATTCTTTCTAGTTCTGTTGTAAGTACTACTCTATCGACTGAAGACAGTTCTTGAGTCAATAAGGTCTTAAGTAACATTTCAATATCTGGTTGTAAAGTTGGAGTTGTGACAGTAGGAGTTGGTGTTGGAGTGGGAGTTACTTGAATACTATTAAGATCTGCTATGTTGTAGACGCTGCAGCTGTTTGAGTAGTAGTAAAGATAACTGCAATTGAAACAAGAATTAGAAGAGCTAATTGAACCAATTTTCTTCTGTTTCCTCTACTTCGGATATGTCAGTATCATTATTATCATTATCTTGATTTTGGTTTTGATTTCGTGCTTCCTCTATTGGTGTTGGCAACTTCTCCCCTGGCATACCTATGTAGCATTGACCTTATGCGTTAGGTTCAAGGCATCCTGGTTGTACTATTCTTCGTGGATTATCGGGGACCATCCATTGATTGTAACAAAGTTAATCATCTTTTTAATATGATTGTGTCTCTTATCCCTTTACCAGACATAGTTAGGCCCGCAGGTCAGATTCAACAAATCAGGTTCCATTCTGTGTTCATGTTGAGTCCCCTGCGGTTTCTTCATTCTCATTAATCTTATGAGATTAACAAAGTTAGTCATGTCTTTAATATGATACTGACTATAGAACAAACAGTATATCATCGACCCACGCAGGCCAGACTCAACAATTCAGGTTCCATTCTGTGTTCATGTTGAGTCCCCTGCGGTTTCTCTAGTATTCTATATTAGAACAGATTTGCATTACTTTAGTTACTGCCAACTATCTGTTTCCAGTCTTCATATTTACATCATTCAAGTATATTATCGAGGTAACATCAGTAACAACATGGTTTGTGTAACGTTAAATAACACCCCCCCAAGTATGAAGAACTACCATGACATACAATACTACTACTAATAGTATCCCAGAATGGAAACTCTCTGGAGATTGGTTTGATGTTTGCAAATGCAGTATACCATGTCCTTGTGAGTTTGCTCAGACTCCAACTTATGGTGACTGTGATGGTGTGCTAGCATATCATATTAAGAAAGGAAATTATGGTCAAAAAACACTTGATGGCTTGAATGTGTTAGCAATGGGATACTTCAAGGGTAATATATGGGCTGGAGAGGCAAAGTTTGATTGTGCATTCTTTTTTGATGAACGGGCTGATGAAAAGCAGCGTGAATCACTGAAGATGATTTTTACTGGGAAATCAGGAGGATTCATGGCTGAATTTGCCAAGTTACTAGGAGAGGTCAAGGGAATGGACTATGCTCCTATCAAGTTTGATATCGCTGAAGACCTTTCCTATTGAAGTGCTGAGATTCCAGGAAAAGTATTAGCAAAAGCAGAAGCATTATCTGGACCTACGACTCCACCAGGTAAGAGAGTTCAGACTATTAATCCACCTGGAAGTGAAGTAGGACCGGAGCAGCTGGAGCAGTTGCAACATGGGGGAAAGGCTGTAGCAGACGAAGTTGATGCAATGGGCTTCAAATGGGAGAGAAAAGGTAGGTCAAGCAAGCATATTCCATTTGAATGGAGTGGTCCTTAACTACTCTTTTAAAGAGATCTTGTCATGATTGTCTTTCAGTGCTTATGCAAAGTGAATGAGTAGCTTTCGAGTCCGCTGTCAATAATTCATTTTTCTTATTTTTCATTCAAAGATATACATACGAGAAGTGATAGAAAATGACGGTAATTGTCAGTGACTATTATTAGATTAAACAAATAGAAACTACTATAAGGGGGGTATTTTCAAATTATGAGTCTGGTATGGAAAAGTCTCTGTTGCTGCATTTGTCTATGGTGTTTCTGATGTCTATTTCAATAATTGTTATATCGGGGTCGACGATTTCAAGCTCCTATACTCTAGTTGCTCAGGAAGAAATAAATCAGCAGCAATCACAGCCTCTTTCAATTTATGATATATTCAATAAAACAGAAAATTCTGTAGTACAAATAACCACATCAACTCCCCCTTCAACTGTACCAAATCCCGATAGGCAGCAAGAAAACATGACTGCTCTAGGTTCAGGATTTGTATATGACAATAATGGACACATTGTTACTAATAATCATGTAGTAGCAAATGCAAAAATAGTTGATATAACATTTATTGATGGAAAAAGATTTACAGCCAATGTTACTGGAAGTGATGTTTACAGTGATCTAGCAGTTTTGAAAATTGTTGAAAATTTTACTCAAGATGAATTGGCTCCTCCCCTTACTCTGGGAAATTCGTCTGAGCTTAGGGTGGGAGATCAAGTTGCGGCCATTGGGAACCCTTTTGGATTGGAAGGTTCAATTACTACAGGCATAGTTAGCCAAACTGGACGCTTATTGCCACTTGAAGAGACAGGATTCTCTGTACCAAATGCAATCCAGACTGATGCATTAATTAATCCAGGAAACTCCGGTGGACCTTTACTAAATATGGAAGCAGAAGTTATTGGAATAAACACCGCGGGTATTTTTCCGGGGAGTATTGGATTTGCAGTTCCATCTAATGCTGTTAAACGCATAGTCCCCGTACTGATTGATACTGGGAATTACACCCATCCTTGGCTTGGAATGACTGGTGGTCCTGTTACATCGGATGTAGCACAAAGGGAGGGACTTGAAAGAGACTTCAAAGGGATAATAGTAGATACTGTTGTAAAGGATAGTCCTGCAGATAAAGCTGGCATAAATGGAAGTGTAACTAATCAATATGGAGAAAGGCTTGGAGGCGACATAATAACAGCTGTAGATGGAAATCCGGTTATAAGGATGGAAGATTTAATCTCATATCTTGAGACTGAAAGATCTGTGGGCCAGAACATGACGTTGACTGTCTATAAGGATGGAAAGACAATCGACAAGATAATAACAATAGGACAAAGGCCTCATCCTACACCTTATCTTGCAGAAGCCCCTCAACCATCTCCATAGTTTTTTAGTCTT
>JAATVT010000141.1 GCA_014523685.1 Nitrososphaerales archaeon TH5893 | reverse complement strand
TTGTTCTTTCTGTAGTTGTGATGGAGATACATAACCACTGGTTGTTGAATCAAGTTCTTTTTTAGACATATACAATTTGTTAGAATTAAAGGTATAAATACCTTACCAATAAATGGTATTTAATACCATAGTGGACCATAGTAAATGGACGCGATTAGCTCGCGCGATAGTATATTACCAGCTACTAAAGACAATATATACACAAACGAAAAAAAAGAAAACAATAGAAATATTGACTGCAATACAAAACAGTATTTCGAGGGACCTGGATGTTAGTTGTTCCCTACCTTTTGTGATCGCGGATACATTTGCAGCATATAGAAACGAAGGACATCTTTTTAATGAATACCAGAATAGTTCTAACATAGCAACAAAGAAGTCAAGCGTTATTCAATAATCTAGGTGGAGGGAGTGGGATTCGAACCCACGAACCCCTAAAGGACGGGATCACACAGTAAAATTGATGTTTCGAACATTTTGCTTTTAATCTTGAGTCCTGCGCGTTTGACCGGGCTTCGCTATCCCTCCTCCTAGTTAGGCTAATCAATTCCTTATTTCATCCTTGCGTTGACAATTAATAACCATCTCAGTTTCCACGTTCTTGATCGCGATACAATATTATTGTATTCTCCTTGGAGTCTAACTGCTTTACAAACCGCAAAATTAGAATTCTAATTTACAGAAGATTATTATTTCAATGATTTAGAGTTAATACAAGATGAAGATTAATGAGTTGAAGCCAGGAATACGCGGAATAAGCATCGAAGGAACAGTTGAAAGTATTGCAGAACCAAGAAGTGTCAATCTTAAATCAGGCGGGACAGCCCAAGTAGCGGACGCGGTACTTTCAGATGAAACAGGAAGCATAAAGCTTTCTTTGTGGGATGAGCAACTTAACATGGTGAAAGAAGGAGACCAAGTTTATGTGGAAAACGGCTATACGCAGGAATTCCGAGGGGAAACCAGTCTTAATGTTGGGAAATATGGAAAATTGAAGAAGTTATAGCGAATTTGGTTAGGTAATTTGATTCTCAATGTAGCGGTGAAAAAATCCGATTAACGATCGAGTTTAGGCTTTACAATTGGGAACTATAAGGTTTAGATTGAAGTGATGATGATAATATCTATAGATTAACTGATATATCCTGTGTTTGATGACCTATTTTGGGTCGAAGGTTGGTTCCCCTCCAAGATTCTTCCTGTCCTACTACCCATCTGTTGTTCAATAGTTTGTATGAGAGCCTCAGTATCTTTAGCTCGCCTCTCTAAATCCTTCATGTCTACTTTCATTCCAATCATTGAAAGCAAAGTCTCGAGGAGAGATTTGGAAGACTTTGCGTCTACAACATAACCAGATGTTTCGCCTAGAAGACAAACCCCCTTCAATCCTCGCATCTTGGCGATCCCAATCACAATGCCATTCATTCCGGTAATACTACCGCCGTCCATGGCTAGAACCCCCTTTTCCTGAAAGGTTTTCACGATATCTACATCGGTCGCCGTACCGAAGATCCTGGGTTTATCTATAAAAACCCCAGTGATATATGCAGCGAGCGTAAATACCTGTCGAGGACTAAATCTAGCTGCAATATCTAAAATTTCTTCTGCAAGAAGGTATTCCGAATCAGGATTCGCGGGCTGCGAATCACCTGTCAACAGCAATAAGGAAATTGGATCGGGTCCCGTGTCTTCAAAATAGAAGATACTATTTTTTATTAGGTCAGCTGTTCCATCTGTTCTTATAAGGATTTGGGGAGGGAACGAAGTTGAATAGATATCGGCTAGGTGTTTCGCTCTCAACTCTTGTATCAAATGGTCAACAGCTAATTTCCCAACAAACCCGCTGCCTGGGAAACCACAAATCAAGAAAGTGCCACGTAAGTGCGGAACTGTCTCTTGTGAAAATACTACATTTATTCCGTGTCTTGGCGACACCACGTATTCTAAGTCGATTGAAACACTTTAAAACCTTACTAGTTGGTTTCATATTTCAGCGCAAACCAAGGCTAGTTACTCTAGAGTGCGTGGCCAAGAAATCCATTTAGTAAGCAAGCATGGACATATTGTTTCTAATTGATAGTTTGATGAGAAAAAAGTGACAGGTAACTAACGTCCGCTTAAATACTAGAAATCTTTAGCTTTGATCTGAGTCTACTTTTGTCTAAGGACGTCGTTTGCCCTGTGCAAAATATTATTCAAAAATTATTTCATCTTTAGAAGTGTGATAGTCAGGATTGTAGATCACAGGAAATCATTTCTCTTTATATTGCTATTATGAGTATCTTCTTCTCCCTTTCAATTATCTATCCCAGCATTAATTGCTATTGATGAGAATCAATCTCTTATAGTTCACATGGCAGGATTAGCCAGTACAACTTGTCCTGAGTGACTCTCTATCCAATCTGATGTGGCCTTTGTTGCTGTGCCCGGACTTTTAATACGACAATTTCTGGGAATTGGACAATTGACTTTCAAGGCGGCCAAGTACCTTCTACAAGCACTTTTAACGGGGAGTTCTCTTTGGAGGAAACATTTCAACAGCTGGATTTAATCTTGAAGGTGAAACGAGTAATCCAGATGAAATAGTAAACTTGCGCAGCATTCCTATTTTTGGGCCAAATTCGCTGGCTGGTGATTGCGGAAAAATGCGATCATGACGATTGCAATTCAATCTGATGATCCCTTAAATATTAAACATACAAGACTCTTTTCTAAAGGATGTAATCTGCCATACAGTTGACTCCCAGAAGTAGATTCTCTCAAATGCAAAAGTGGTAACCATGATGCAGCATACACTCCAATGGAAGTGTCAAGATTACTCATAAAGAAAATTGCACGATAATCCTTACCCATAAATTATTGGAAATATTAGAATCAATTGTAAGGATAATTCACATTCTTGTACGAGTGTTTGGCTATGGACCCAGCATGATGATTTCACAAGAAATCTGTAGTAACTAAATTCAATGATTTAGGATAATTAGGTCTTATCAAGGTGGCCTCTTTCGATAAGATGATCCCCATCTGCAGAATATGACTGGGTATGGCAGGTATAATTAAGAGAAAGGATGACGTTATCAGAGGGATCCAGACGGGCCCCCAACTATATCAGTACACTTTGGTAGGGCCTTGACCACAAACCTTTTTTAGCTTGAGAATATTGAGAACGATATGGTTGGAAATAAAGCGACGTTACCATTCGAAGTGACGTATTCCGAAAAGCCAAGTATGAGTTCAAAAAGTTTGAAAAGACTCGCAGTCATTGTGAAGCCACAAAATGTTGAGGAAATCACTTCGTCGCTCAAAGAAATAGGGCTTGAAGCGACAATCTATGATGTAAAAGGGGCAGGAAAAGATAAGGAAAGAGTTGCATCGGGTAGAGGCAGTGGTACGTTCGAACTTGCATACACAACAAGAAAAGTTGTGGCAACAGTGGTGAAATCAGGTGATACTAATGAGGTGGTAGAAAGAATGAAAAAAGCTCTCGCCGGAGAGAAAGCAGCTGTCATGATTTCTCCAGTAGATGACCTTGTACTGATATGATTCTTTGATGGATTAATAGACGACAACAGTATGATAATCGATGAAACGAATAGTTTCAATCATTAAGCGCTGTCCGTGCTCATTTTTTATAGTTCACGAAGACAGTTATAAGGTGCCATAGAAGTCTATTGATCCTCTTAGGACCACATTTTGACGTTTAAAAGCAGTGAATATCATTAAATAAAGTTATATTCATCTCAATCAGGATTTGAGCCAGCGAGGTTATTTTTCGTACTGTTCCTTGAACTGTTATTCATTTGAGGTGCTTATTACATAATTTCGTTTTTCACAAATGATTCCTTTTGAATAGGTTTGTTAGGTTTCAGATCGGGTCACTTGTTAAGGCGTTTAAGCTGATGACGATTCCATGATGACCTAACATATTGCCTTCATAGAGGGTTCTTGTATAGTGATGCTGAAAGTGATATGTCAATCGGGGACGAAATCTGAGATATTACTCATCGAATGCGCCCTTAAGTACATATTTATGCGACCAAACAGATTAAAAGAATAATGTCATCTGGAGAATCACCAACTGCACAAGAAGTGAAATGTGATCTATGCGGCCTCACTTTCGCTACGGCTCAAGAAAAAGAAGAACATATGAAGTTA